>JBKHJQ010000102.1:0-7544 GCA_046538055.1 Actinomycetota bacterium | reverse complement strand
GATACGAGGAGTCCCGGGGCCGTCTGGTGGAGGTCGGGAGGAGCTCCACGACATCGGTCTCCCTGTCAGGATCCGCCCCCGGGGGGCCGGGCGGTGGGATGGCGGAGTTCGAGTTGCGGTTCCAGATCCACGACGAGCTCCTTGCCGTCGAGGCGTCCCCCGAGTAGTGAATCGCCAGATCCGGTACCATCGGCTCACGTGACGTTGGCTCCATCGCCCCGCCAATCCATACTCCCCGATCGGGTCACCAACTCGACTCTCGCCTCGTTCCTCCGGTCCGTTCCCAGCGTGGACGAGGTGGGAGTGGCGGAACGGGTGGCGTCGCTCTCGACGCGATCCATCAAGCGGGACTCCAAGGCCCGCGCTCTGCGCCTCGCCATCCGGATGATGGATCTCACCACGCTGGAGGGAATGGACACTCCCGGGAAGGTGGCACAGATGAGTGCCAAGGCCATCCATCCCGACCCCGGCGACCCGTCCATCCCGTCGGTGGCGGCGGTCTGCGTCTATCCCGCTCTGGTGCCTTATGCCCGCCAGGCAGTGGATGGCTCGTCGGTCAAGGTAGCCTCGGTCGCCACCTACTTCCCTTCCGGGCAGGCGGGCCTGGACCAGAAGCTGGCGGAGACGGCGGCGGTGGTGGAGGCCGGCGCCCACGAGGTCGACATGGTCATCAGCCGGGGAGCGTTCCTGGCGGGTGACTACTACCAGGTCTTCGATGAGATCGTCCGCGTCCGGGAAGCCTGCGGCGACGCCCACCTCAAGGTGATCCTGGAGACGGGCGAGCTGCAGACCTATGACAACGTTCGGCGGGCGTCCATGCTGGCGATGGCGGCGGGTGCCGACTTCATCAAGACTTCCACAGGAAAGGTCTCCCCGGCTGCCACCCTTCCGGTCCTATTGGTGATGCTGGAGGCGATCCGCGACTTCCGGCAGGCCACGGGTGTGAAGGTAGGGATGAAGCCCGCCGGAGGAATCCGCACCTCCAAGGACGCCATCCGCTACCTGGTGGTCCTCAACGAGACCCTGGGAGCGGAGTGGATGAGCCCCGACTGGTTCCGCTTCGGGGCGTCCTCTCTGCTCAACGACGTCCTCATGCAGATCCGCTGGCTGGAGACCGGCCGGTACCAGAGCGCAGACTATTTCACGAAGGACTGAGCCATGAAGCCGGAAGCCGGAAGTCGCACATCGGAAGTCCTCTCCCCCCAGATCGACTGGTCGTATGACCCCTCTCGGGAGTCGACCGAGATCGTCACGGTGGAGGATCGCTACGGCCTGTTCATCGATGGTGAGTTCCGCAAGCCCAGGAGCGGGAGGTACTTCGAGACGGTCAACCCTGCCAGCGAGGAGACCCTGGCCGAGGTGGCCGAGGCCGGTACGGCCGACGTCAACGCTGCCGTTTCAGCTGCCCGGACCGCCTTCGAGGACGGATGGGGCTCGATGCCGGGAGGGGAGCGTGCCAAGTACGTGTTCCGCATCGCCCGGATGATCCAGGAGCGGTCCCGGGAGCTGGCGGTCCTCGAGACCCTGGACGGCGGCAAACCGATCAGGGAGTCCCGCGACGTGGACCTGCCCCAGGTGGCCGCCAACTTCTTCTACTACGCCGGATGGGCGGACAAGCTGGAGTATGCCTTCCCCGGCCTCCGCCCCGAGCCCATCGGGGTGGCGGGTCAGGTCATCCCCTGGAACTTCCCTCTCCTCATGCTGGCCTGGAAGGTGGCCCCGGCCCTGGCCACCGGCAACACCGTTGTCCTCAAGCCGGCCGAGACCACCCCGCTCACAGCTCTCGCCTTCGCCGAGCTGACGGCCGAAGCCGGCCTCCCGCCCGGTGTCTTCAACGTGGTGACGGGTGCCGGGGAGACCGGATCTGCCGTCGTCAGCCACGCCGACCTGGACAAGGTGGCCTTCACCGGCTCCACCGCCGTGGGCAAGATCATCCAGTCCCAGCTGGCCGGCACCGACACCCGCCTTTCCCTGGAGCTGGGCGGAAAGGCCGCTCATGTCATCTACGAGGACGCTCCCCTGGATCAAGCCATCGAGGGCGTGGTCAACGGGATCTTCTTCAACCAGGGTCACGTGTGCTGTGCAGGCTCCCGGCTGTTCGTGCAGGAGAACATCCACGACCTCTTCGTGGACAAGCTCAAGGCCCGCCTGGCCACCCTGCGTGTGGGCGACCCGATGGACAAGAACACCGACGTGGGCGCCATCAACAGCCGCCAGCAACTGGAGCGGATCAACGAACTGGTCGAATCGGGAGTGGCGGAAGGCGCCGAGATGTACCAGCCGGCGTGTGACCTGCCCGAGCGAGGCTTCTGGTTCGTGCCCACCCTCTTCACAGGGGTGTCGCAGTCCCACCGGATCGCCCAAGAGGAGATATTCGGTCCCGTCCTCTCCATCATGAGCTTCCGCACCCCCGAGGAAGCGGTGGAGAAGGCCAACAACACTCCCTACGGACTGTCTGCCGGGGTGTGGACCTCCAAGGGTTCCCGGATCCTGTGGATGGCCGACCAGATGAAGGCCGGGGTGATCTGGGCCAATACCTTCAACAAGTTCGATCCTTCCTCCCCCTTTGGGGGCTACAAGGAGTCGGGCTTCGGCCGGGAGGGTGGTCGCCACGGCCTCCTCAACTACCTCAAGGGCATACATTGAGCCGCCTCGACGTTCGCAAGACCTACAAGCTCTACATCGGTGGTGGGTTCCCCCGCTCCGAGTCGGGGCGGTCCTACCCGGCCCTGGCTTCCACGGGCGAGGTGGTGGCCCGGGTGGCCCGCGGCTCCCGCAAGGACCTCCGCGACGCCGTGCGCCATGCCCGCAACGCCCAGGCGGGGTGGGCGGGACGGACCGGCTACAACCGGGGCCAGATCGTCTACCGCGTGGCGGAGATGATCGAGGATCGCTTCGAGACCTTCGTCTCCCAGATCCGCGTCACCGATCCCGACCGGCGCCGGGCCCGCCGGGAGGTGGAACGCTCCATCGACACGCTGGTCTGGTATGCCGGCTGGGCCGACAAGTTCGCCCAGATCTACGGCAACCTCAATCCCGTGGCGGGGCCCTTCTTCAACATCTCCGCTCCCGAGCCCACCGGGGTGGTGGGGATCGTGGCTGCGCCCGCCCCCGGTCTCCTGGGTCTGGTATCCCGGCTGGCTCCGGTGCTGGTTCCCGGCAACACGGCCGTGGTGCTCGCCTCCCAGGAACGCCCCCTGCCCGCCATAACCCTGGCGGAAGGCCTGGAGACGTCGGACGTGCCCGCAGGCGTAGTCAACATCCTCACCGGCCACACCGACGAGCTGGTCCCCTGGCTGGCCGATCACATGGACGTGAACGCCATCGACACGGCAGGAGCCACACCCGAGCAGCGACGGCGCATCCAGGAAGGAGCCGTCCACAACGTGAAGCGGGTAGTCGACGGTGAGGTGACCGACCTGTCGCCGTACGTCATCGCCGGCTTCACCGAGACCAAGACGGTCTGGCATCCCAAGGGGCTGTGAGGGCATCGAGAACGGGGAGAGAGGTTCAGTCCCGGGGTGGAGGCCGAACCCGGTAGTGGCGCCCGCGGGGGCTGATCCAGTGAAAGACCCCGGGTTCGGGTTGGCGGAGGGCCCATCCCGCCCGATGCTTGGAGCGGAGATGGTGGCGGGCACAGAGGGGACCGAGGTTGGAAGTGCGCGTTGTCCCGCCCCGGGCATGGTCGGTGGTGTGGTCGATGTGGCTGCGGGTGGCGGGCCGCCTGCAGCCGGGGAAGACGCAGGTGGGGTTGCGGGCCTCGACGTGGCGGCGTTGCGCCGTCGTGGGTCTCCGTCGGGTAGTGCCGGTCCAGAGGGGCTGTCCCGTCTCGGGGTCGACCACCACGGCCTTCCACTGGCAGTCGGTCTGGCACTGCGCGATCTGGCGGGCGATGTCTGAGATGACGGGTCCCCAACCGGGGATCTCGGCTGGGTCGTCGTCCAGGCCGGCCAGGGTCGGGAGGTCGATCCTGAGCTCCACCGAGCCCCGGGTGCCCCCGGCGAGGGGGAGAGGGTTCCCCTCCAGGAGGTCCATGACGACGTCGGCGCGGATCTGGTCGATGCTGCGGTCGTCCTCTCCGTGGAGGGAGCGGGCGAGGGCCCAGATCCGCTCGGTGACGGCTGTGACCCGGTCTATGGGCAACTGGCGGGCAGCTATGTCAGCGGTGCCGTCGGGATTGCGACCGGTGTCGACCCGGCGGTCCTCCACTCCCCGCCGGTAACGCCGGCGGGCACCGTCGGGGTCGGCCTTGATTGCCCGGCGGCGGGTCCGGGCTGCCAGCTGGCCAGTGGTCTGGTGGGAGGCGTCGTCCAGGAGCTCCTCGATCACCCGGGCAGCGACGTCGTCGTCGAGGTGCTCGGTTTCCCGGCACAGCACCTTGGCCCGGGCCAGGTCGATCCTCCCCTCCGAGAGTGCTTCTCGCACCCGGGGGAGGCGAGCCAGATCGAGCGCCAAGGACAGCACGATGTCCGCTCCTCGCTCCGTCAGGGTCAGGGCCGCCTGGATCTCGTCGCGGATGTATTCGTCGATCCAGGCGGTTCTCTCCGGCTCCGAGTCGACGTCCCCGGGCGGGGTGTGGGCCAGGTCCCAGATGTCGGCGTACATCTCCGCCTGGAGATGGGCGATCTGGCGGGACCGGGCCCGGATCAGCTCCACCAGTTCATGGCCGTTCAGGCGGGAACGGACCACCGATGACAGCATCATCCCCAATACCGGCCCTGGCGGGATCCAGTCCATATCAGGGAGAGCGCCCTCCCGCGGCATGGTCGGCTCCCATGCATCCCGCCGCTCGGTGTCGAACATGCGTTCGAGTCTACGACACGCCTGTGACAGGAATCGTCGCGGCCCGCCTCCGGCCATGAAACCTCTGCGCCGGCTCGAGTACCCATTTCGAGTCGGATGGCATGCGACTTGCGGTCCTCGCGGATCCGGAAGGGAACGAGTTCTGCCTGCTGGAGTTGGACGACGCCCCGGATTGACCGTTCGCCCTGAGGGCGCCTGTCGACGAAGAGTCGGGGTAGGGTGGTGGGGCTGTGGACACCGCACGTGAAGCCGCTCCCGAGATCGACCGGCTGGTTCTGACGGTGAACGGCACCATGGTCCGTAGGCACGGTGACCGACTCCGGGAGCTCGCTGGGAGATGCGGTCTCGACTCCCTCGAGCTGCTCCCCAACTTCGCGGACTTCCTGCTCGCCGGGAGGCTGACCCGCGACCTGGCGACCGTGCGCATGCGGTACCGGTCTCCCGAGGAGGTCCTGTCGCGCCTGGATGAGTGGGAGGAGAGACGGCTCATCGAGGGCGGCAATCCCTCCCTGGCTGCCACCCCTGCATTTCGGCCGGTCCTCGAAGCACTGTCGGCCGCCCAGGCGGAGGTGGCCGCCGGTGCCTGGGGCGACCACGAGGACGATGTGGCCCTGGTGACTTCCCTGGCGACGGAAGTGGCCGATGCTGCATCCGACGACCACGAGGTGGCGATAGTCCATCGGTCGCTCCCCCAGCCCACCGATCCCTTCCTCCGGCTCCACACCCGGCTGGTGACGCTGCGTTACATTCGCCAGCACGATCACGCCATGGCCTGGATGTCCCGGAGTCTCACGGCTCCCGACATGGTGGCGATGACGGCGTTGTGGCACGGCGAACCGGTGGAGGAATCCGGCGACGGGCTTCGACGGCTGGTGGAGCTGGGGTATGCCGAAGACGGTCCTCCCCGGTTGACGCCCGGAGGGCTCCAGGTGCGTGAGGAGATCGAAGGGGAAACCAACCGGCGGGCACAGGAGACGTTCGACGTCCTGGAAGGAGAAGCCCCTTCGGGCCTCGTCGCCGTTCTTCGCCGCCTTCCCAGCGCCGGAGGCTGACTCGGTACCTTCTCCGGTCCGTAGCTCCAGCTCCTCAGGGATCGGCGAGTACCCAGCCTGGCACCGCGGCGGGAGGGGCCGCGGCGTATGGTGGTCCACGGTGGCAGACACCCTGTCGCCGGGCTGAGAGGAGGCAGCAGTGCCGTCGTATTCGGAGACCGTGGACATCCTGGAGGAGGAGCTGACCCGCATTGAAGAGGTGTTCGGGGGCCTCTCCGACGGGGATTGGAGGATGGCGACCAAGCTTGCTCCGCTCGATGAGGATGCGGACCACTGGACTGTCTTCGAACTGGCGGGCCACTTCGACATCTCCATCGGCCTGGCCCGGATGTTGATGGCCGAGCCCCAGGGCGGACAGGTCGGCCGGGACCGGACCAGCTTCTTCATATTCCCTCGTTCCGAGGTGGCGCCGGTGGTCTACGACTACGCCTATACGATGGTGGCGGGGAAGTCACCGTCGGACATGCCGGACGTGCTGCACGAGACCTTCTCGAAGACGATCTCGGAGGCCCGTTCCATGCCTCCCGAAACGGTGGGGCCGGGATACTACGCCCTCATGCGCCTGGACGAGTTCATCGCCAGCCGGGTGGTGGAGGCGGTGGTGCACGGCATCGACCTGACCGATGCACTCGGTGAGGATCGCCTCGCCGGTGATGCCGCGGTGGGTCTCACCGCCGAGATCCTCGATGATCTGCTGGCGCGGCGGACCGTTGCGGGAAGGCCCGGGGACCTGGAGGGCGAGGATTGGGCATGGGTGAGGGCCGCCTCAGGTCGCGGCGACCACCCGGATCCGCGTCTCCCGCTGATCGGCTGAGGTTCATTACGTCAGCCGCTGCCCGGGTTGCTCGCGCCGTCTGGTACAAGGGAGCCAACAGCTCCAGCGACTAGAGGAGGCGGCACGTGGCGACCGTGACCATCGTCGGCGACGGGCCCGGAGGCCTGTCGGCGGCCCTGTTCCTGGCCAAGAACGGACATGATGTGGTGGTCTACGGCCAGGACAAGACGGCAGTGAATTTCGCCTACCTGTACAACTACCTGGGGATACCCGAGATCTCGGGTGTCGATTTCCAGAAGACGGCCCGTTCTCAGGTGGAGGCCTACGGGGCCCGGATCGTGGACGCAGAAGTGGATGCCGTGGTTGCCGACGGCGGCCGCATCGAGGTGCAGGCGGGAGGCGAGCGCCGGGAGTCTGACTATCTGATCCTCACCGAGGGCAAGGCTCCCAGCCTGGCCCGCTCCCTGGGTCTGGACGAGGACGGGGAAGGTCGGATCGTGGTGGACGCCGAGATGCGGTCCTCGCGGGACCGCGTCTACGTGGTGGGACGCAGCATCCGCCCCGGGCGCAGCCAGGCCATCATCTCCGCCGGCGACGGCGCCCGCGCTGCCCTGGACATACTCGCCGCAGAGGAAGGAAAGGACGTCCAGGACTGGGACACGCCGCCCAAAGACTGATCGCCGTCGACGTCCCGCTCGACCTGCGTCGAACCCTGCGCCCCCTGGGCGGCAGGTTCCTGGAGGACGGCTGGTGGAAGGCGGCCCGCACACCCGAAGGCCCCGCCACCCTCCACCTACACCGCGACCGCTCCGGAGTGCGGGCGCAGGCTTGGGGATCCGGCGCTGACTGGGTGATCGAGCGGGTTCCGGAATGGATAGGCCTGGGGGATGAGCCGGAAGCACTCACCTCCCGGG
>JBKHJQ010000101.1:0-7651 GCA_046538055.1 Actinomycetota bacterium | reverse complement strand
CCTCCAGGGCTTGCTCAAGATCCTGGAGGTGGAGAAGGCCGTCTCTCGCGAGGGAACCCGCTGGTATCGCACCGAGGAGGACTGGTCCTACCCCCACGAGCGGATCGAGGCGGTCACCGCCCACCGCAGGGCGGAGCAGGCGGCGATGGAGGAGTACCTGAAGACCGACGGATGCCTGATGGAGTTCCTCCGCCGCCAGCTCGACGACCCGGGGGCGGAGCCGTGCGGGCGGTGCGCCAACTGCGCCGGGCCCGCCTTCACCACAGACACCGACGTCACCCTGGTGGAAGGGGCCCTGGGCCAGACCCGCTCCCGCCAGTACGTGATCCAGCCCCGCAAGCGTCTCCCCTGCGACATCGGGCTGGACCTCGACATGAGAGAACACGTCCTGGAGCCGGGCCGGACCCTCACCCGCTGGGGCGACCCCGGTCTCGCCTCGCTGGTGCGAAAAGGCATCGAGGGTCGGAACCTGGACGGGGAGCTGGTGGAGCGAGTCGTCGCCATGATGGAGGAGTGGGGCCCCGATCCGGCGCCGGGCTGGGTGACGTGGATCCCCTCCAGCCGGGGCGGATTCGTGGGCGACTTCGCCCGGAAGGTGGCCGACGCCCTGGGGCTCCCCGCCCTGGAGGCGCTCCGGCGTCTGGAGATGATCCCCCCGCAGAAGGAGATGGAGAACAGCTGCCAGCAGGCCCGGAACGTGGCCGGTGCCTTCGAGGTGGCCGAGGTCCGTCCCCAGCCCGTTCTGCTGGTGGACGACACCGTCGACTCCCGCTGGACTCTCACCGTCCTGGGAGGCCAGCTCCGCATGGCCGGCTCCGGGCCGGTCTTCCCCTTCGCGCTGGCCGACACCGCCCAGCGAGCCGGGTGACCCTCCCAACCCCCGTTTTCACGCATCAACTGCGGCCTATAGGCCGCAGTTGATGCGCGAAAACGGATCTGGTCAGCGGGTGAGCTGGCGGGGGCGTCCCCCCAGGTCGGCCCGGTCGGCCAGCCGGGTCCCGGCCCGGTAGCCCTCCCCGTCGGAAGGGGAGACCGAGAAGTTCCCCAGGCGCCGGTGATGCGCCCTCATGGCCTCCTCCGCCGCCCGTCCCCTCCGGTCCAAGGTCGGCACCAGCTCCCGCCCCGTCTCCTCCTCCATCGAACGCACCGTCGAATCGGTGGCTTCCCGGAGCCGCTCGGAGATGCGGATGGCGAAGCCGATGAGGAAGGAGCGACGGAAGCGGGTGGTGCGGCTCCGGCCGAACCGGTCGATCTTGGAACCTTCCCGCTGCAGGGCCGCGGTGGCCTGGACCAGGAGAGAGGTGTACAGCTCCTCCACCGCGTCCACGTCCTCGGGATGGCCGAACACCGTGGCGAAGCACAGTTCCTTCGACCACACCGCCCGACAGCTGTTGGCCTCGGCGATTCCGCCTACCAGGGTCGCTTTGGCCCGGGAGTAGGGATTCTCCACCCCCATCCGTCGGCCGATCGCGTCTCCCCCCGGATGGTCATCGGCCAGGGCGGCGCGGTCGAGGCGGTGGCGGGTCATCAGCTCCTGGGCCTTGGCGGTGAACGCCTCCGCCTCGGCGTCGAACTGGGTCGACTCGGCCTTGGCCAGTAGCGCCCGGATCTTGGCCAGCATCCCGGGTTCCAGACGTCCCGAGGGTGTCCGAGATGGCGCAGCCTGCGAACTCCACTTGGAGGGGGGAGGTGCCAGGACTGGGACGGGAGGCAACGAGGACAGGAGTGAGAGGGCCGGAATGGCGCCTGCCAACACCCGCGATACGCCCAGCTGCAGCGGCCAGGTTGGCGATGGCTGCCACCAGCGGAGGGCTTCGATCTCCTCCAGCTGGGCCATCCACTCCGGGGCGACCGCCCGGCCCCACTGCTCGTAGTCGGCCGACTGGGAGGCGATGGTGCACCGGAGGATCTCCGCTTCGCCTTTCGTCAGGTGCTTTCTGCCCAGCCGCATCACGTCGGCTGGCTGCCATCCCTCCTCCCAGCAGCGGTCGAGGGACCGGTGGAGGAATCTGACGAGTGTTTCGGCCACGGCCACCGGATCCTCCTCTGCGAGCCGTGCCGCCAGGCGGTCACGCAGCCCGCGCTCTCCGCCGGAGTGGGCGTGGACCGCACCTGCCAGTATCTCGTCGACACCCGGCGGTGTAGTCCCGTTCGTCGTCTGGTCGGCGGACTGGCGCTGCCGGCGGCGCGCTTCCTCTCTCTTCTTCTTGGCCTTGCCGGCCCTCCGACTCCGGTTGTTCTTGCCCATGGCCGGGTGTGTAGCAGACGGGTCTGACAGATCCCACCCCTCCGGCTTCTCGCGCATGATCTGCGGCCCATAGGCCGCATTCGGTGCGCGAAAACGAGGTGGGTGCCGACCATTTGGTCGCCAACGGCCGGGCCCTCCCGGATCTGGAAGATCCCTTGGCCTAGGTCGTGGCCTCCTCGACCCGCCGCTTCAGGCTCTCCAGGTTGGACCTCAGCTCCTGGGCGTACGTGCTCACCACTACCGTCTCGGTCAGCTTCCCGAAGAACCCTCCGAACCCGTCCGATTCGGTTAGCCAGTCGAGGCGAGTGCCCCCGGGGGTCTCCTCGTAGTGCTGGAGGATGCGAAAGGGGATGGGTGATTCGAGCGTCTGGCTCACGTAGCGCTTAGGAGGGTCCAGCTCCGTCACCTCATAGACGAAGTCGATCCTGCGTCCCGCCACCTTGGCGGTGCCTCTCACTCTGGAGCCGACTCTGAGTGGGCCGTCCGTCAACCTCCTGCACTCGACGACGTTGGAGCTGTAGCGCGGCACCCTGACGGGGTCGGTTGTGAGCCGGAATACCGTCTCGGGAGAGCGTTCGATGACGATGCTCTCTTCCACAGCGGGCATGATGGTCCCTTCTCTTCACGGTGCTCGATGCTCTGTCGAGCAGGGCCCCATTTGCGCATACGCCGGTCAACGCCCGTTCAAGAGGATCGATGAGGGGGGCACTCGTCGAGGCGGAGGTAGACCTGGCACTCCTGGGTCGTGAAATCACGGGTGACGCGACTGCGGGCGATGTCGAGAAGCTCTTCCACGTCGATGGTGAGGATCAGGGCATTGGGACCGCCGCGGGGCGTGACCAGAAGGCGCGTGGGATCCAGGAACTCGACGTTCTGGGCAGAGTCCGCGATGGTGAGTGCCTGCAGCGGTCGGCCGGACGCCAGCTCCCAGACCGTGATGCTCCCCGACTGGTCGGCGGATGCAATCAGCCGCTGGTCGGGACTCACGGCCAGATCCTGGATGTGGCTGTTGTGGCCGGTCAGGGTCATGAGAATCTCCCACGATTCGGGATCCACGATCACCACGTCAGATTCCGGAGTGGCACCTACCAGGTGTTTCCCGTCCGGAGCGAAGACGAGCCTTGTCATACGCGGCATGGCAATCTGTTCGACCATCTTCCAGTTCGTGGTGCTGTAGACGAGTAACTCGTCCCGGGTGGAGACAACGAGCCCGTCTCCGACGGGCTCGAAAGCAAGGGTGGGTCCGTCGAACTGAGGGTCCTGCTCGGTTCGGGGTATGATCCGACCACTGTTGAACAGCATCTCCCCCGACAGAGTGCCCCACACGGTGATCGATCCGGTCATGGCACCACTGTGGGCCAGAAGCGAGCCGTCGGGAGAGAATGCCAGGTCGCGGGTCCACTCCTGGAAGGGGACGTCCGGGTAGGCAACACAGGGAGGCTGGGGATCGTGTTCTGTGTGGTACGGCCAGTCGCACATGCCTTCCATCGACGTCGTCTCCCCGGACTCCAGATCATGTATTTGCACCGGCCCGAATATCTCCTCGTCGGAGATGTACTGGGCGGCCAGACGGGTCCCGTCCGGTGAGAGCCGGACGGTTTGAGCCGCGGCGTTGGGGATACGGGCGACCCGCTCGCCCGTAGGTACCTCGAACACCTCCGCAGTGCCTCCCTTGGCCTCAGTCGGATAGACCAGCAAGGCTCCCCGTCCGCCCCCCAGAGTCAGGCTGGAGGCCGTCACGAACGAGGACCCCACCGGGAACGATCCCACCTCGCCCAGTGGAGCGGTGGACCACACCCGAGCCGAGCCGTTGGCTGAGAAGCTGGCGACCCGGGCTCCACCCCTGTCGACGGATGTCGTGAATGCTCCGATCTCTGTGCGCACCGGGGGAGCGCCTGCGCCTATCAGGCGTCCGATCTCCTTTCTGGAGGCGGTGTCCCAGATGCCGATCTCACCTTCCAGGTTGTAGTGGATGAGGTGGGATCCCTCTGCGTCGAACTGGACTCTGTTCGTGAGTGTCTCCCCGAACTCGCCGATGAGCGTGTTGGTGCCCACGTCCCATCGACTGACGGTGCTATCGAATTCATGGAGGACGATCTGGTCACCGGCCGCAGTCAGCGTGGCCGTGTGGGTGCGTACCGGCGGCCGTGCGATCTCCTGGCCGGTGGCTGACGTGACCACGGCAGTGTTGGACTCGGTGAAGGCCAGGTACCTCGCATCGGCGCTGGTGCTCAGTCCGCTCCGGTACCCGGCCAGGTCGACCTCGGACACCGGCGAGACCTCCCCGCCGATGAGGTCGACGAGTGCGACCGTTCCCGTCACCCGATCGCATCCTGATCCCCGGGGAGCGAACCCAGCCACCAGGACGGGTGTATGGGGATCGATGGATGGTCCGAACTGGCCGATGTCGAAGATCGGGCATTCCCCACCCGGCGTGTACCCGATTTCGTCCCCGCCGGCCGAGCTCCAGCGGTATATCCCGGGATTCGCTCCGGCGGGTGGGTCGTCCCAGCGGGCGGACTGTCGTGGCCAGGCCACCAGCGCGACCACCTCGGCTCCGTCCCGGGAGAAGAACGGGGTGATATGCAGCCCCGCCGACGGGGAGAGATCCTTCTCCCAAACGAGGTTCCGTGTCTCCACGTCCCACATCTGGAGACGGTCGATCCCCGCCAGTACCAGGCGAGTGCCGTCGGGACCGAGGGCGCCGGTGAAGAAGGATGGATCGCCCGGCCAGTCGACCGTCCACAGGAGGCGGTGATGATAGAGCGCCTCGTGGAGGGCGGAGACGGTCTCGAAGCTGGGTTCGGCCGTCTCGGTGGCTTGGGCCGCCAGGAGGACACTCAGCTCCGGGTCCCTGTTCAGCACGCTGATGGCGGAGGCGGCCAGCTCCCTGGCCCGGGCAAGATCGGCGGAGGCGCCCGCCCTCTCCGCTTCGACCGCCGCCCTCCGACTCTCGCTTATGGCGAGGCCTGCCAGCACCAGGGCAAGCGCGGTGGTGGCGGTGAGCACCCCGGTCAGAAGCCTCCGCCTCCTACGCCGGGCTGTCCGGGAGGCGCGGTCCCGCTCCAAGGCGGTTTCCAGGAAGGACCGCTCATTCTCGGCCAGTGAGGTCGACTCCAGCAGCGGCTGGAAGGGAGATAGCCGGGAACCGGAGGGTAGGAAGTCGGGATCCTGATCTGCCCGCTCCCACTCCTGGATCGCTGCACGCAGCTTACGTGCGACGATCAGTGATTCCCGCTCATCGGAGATCCACGACCGTAGTCGGGGCCACTCTCGCAGCAACGCCTCATGGGCAACCTCCACGGTGGGACCCCGGGTGGTGGGGTCCCGATCGGCCGCCAACAGGCGTTCTGTGATGAAGGGAGTAAGGATGCGATCGAGGTCCGCGCGGGTGATACCCAGCGATTCCAGTTCCGAATGGCGCACCCTCCTGCGGGTGTCGCGGGTGTCTTCGTCCACCGTCACCAGCCGCAGAAGCACGTCACGTGCCCGGATCCGCAGGTGAGGGGGCAGACGGCTGTAGACCGCTTCGGCCCGTCCCGCCAGCGCACCAGAGACTCCGCCGATCCGCTCGTAGTCGCGGGTGGTGAGTAGGTCGCTCTGGCGATTCTCGACCAGTTCGGTGAGGGCATACTGGAGGAGCGGGAGCCCGCCGGGCTGGTCGACGATCTCCAAGGCGATTCGCTCGGGCAATCCCGCCTCCCACCCCAGACCGGCGGAGCGAGCGGGGGTGACGATCATCTCCACCAGCTCTTGGTGGGAGGGACGGAGCAATGTCACCTGTCCGTCCCGAAGGTGCGGACCGAGCCGGCTGTCCGACAGGGGTCGGTCGTATAGGTCGGCCCGAAGTGTGGTGACCACGCGCAGCAGCGAACCATCGGCTTCCACGGCATCGAGCAGGAGGGATAGGAAGGCCTGTCGCTCCGATGGGTCTCGCACCAGGGTGAAGACTTCCTCGAACTGGTCGATCACCACTACCAGTTCCTCCCCGGTGTCTTCCAGCAGTTGGGCCGTTGTCGCTTCCAACCCTCCGTTGGTCAACGTCTCCGGTTCCAGCGTCCGGGAGGCCAGCGTTCCCAGGGTGGCCGCGAGAGCTTCGAGGGGATGGGGGCCGGGTGTCATGACGACGCTCAACCACCGGTCCGAGCCGGCAACGGCGCCGTTTCGGAGGGCGGGTAGCAGCCCCGCCTGCACCAGTGAGGACTTGCCCGATCCCGACGGTCCCACCACCGTGGCCCACCGACTGGTGGCGACAGTCTCCACCAGCTTCTCCACGAGCCCCTCCCGCCCGTGGAAGTCCTCGGCGTCCGCTTCCTCGAAGGCTCGCAGGCCCTTGAAGGGATTGCGAACCGTCCCTATGTGGTGGGCGACGTACTGTGTTCCGCCGGTTGCGCGATCCAGCTCCGCCACCAGCTCCCCTCCACTGTGGTGCCGCTCCGAAGGGTTGGCGGAGGTAGCTCGGTCCAGGATGGATGGGGCGGCATGTCCGTCGAGCAGGTCCCGGGCCATCACCCCCAGGGCAAAGATGTCGGCGGCGGGCGTAGGCCCCGTCTCGTTCGCCTCCGGGGCCCGGTACCTGGGTGCGCCCGAGACCACCGATACGGTCGCCGGATCGAGAAGCCGGGCTGTGATGTCGAAATCCGATAGGTAGGCGTTACCGGACTCGTCGAGTAGCACGTTGCCTGGTCTCAGGTCTCCATGCGCCACTCCTCGTCGGTGGGCATGATCCAACGCCTCGGCCACGTGCCCCAGGAACCGGCGAGCGGCGACGGGGTCGAGTGTCCCGGTGGCCATCTTCTCCAGCAAGGTGCCACCCGACAGGAGCTGCAGCACGAGGTAGGCCCCGTCCGGGTCGCGCCAGAAGTCGATGAGGGGAACGATGCGAGGGTGGGCGAGGCGGGCGATGATGCGGGCCTCTGCCTCGAAGCGGTGGATGAATCGGGGGTGGTTGGCCATGCTCGGCCGGATGACCTTTATCGCCACCTCCCGACCTACCGAAGGCTGGTAGGCCCTATAGACCATCCCCAATGCTCCTTCACCGATTCTTTCCCTCACTTCGTAGCCGGGGAGGGAGAAGGGGGGCGCATCTTCTACCTGGCCGACGTTCGCCATCGGACGGAGCGGCGGGAAGTCGGAGGAGAGGCCCGGGAACACGAGCTGCCCCACCCGCTCGGGCGCGCTGAATCCTTGCAGTTGATGTTCCCCGAGATGCTTGACCTGGAGCCCTGCCGGTGGAGACGAGGCCACCTCGCCCTGCACTCCGGCCGATAGGAGCACCTGCCCACCGTGGGCGGCGGAAGCCAATCGGGACGCCCTGGTGACGGGCGGGCCCAGGAAGTCTCCGCCCTGGCTCTCTGCTTCGCCCACGTCGACGGCCATGCCCACTCTCAGCTCCTCCATCTC
>JBKHJQ010000100.1:0-7678 GCA_046538055.1 Actinomycetota bacterium | reverse complement strand
ATGTCGTGCTGGCTGTTGACCTCCTCCCAACCCTCGATGATGGCCTGGAAGTCGGTGGCGGAGAGGGAGTGGTTCTCGTTGCGCCATCCCGCTTCCGCCACCCGCCGGGTTCCCTCCCGCCACGCCTCGCTCGGCTCGGTTCCGGCGAACAGCTCGAAGGGGTCGCCGGCGGTGAACTCGCCGATCGCCCCCGTCCGCACCAGGTCCCCGCCGAAGAACTGGAAGGCGTTCTGCAGCCGGGCCGTCAGGAGGGGCACCTCGGGGTCGGTCTCCAGGTTGAGGAAGTTGATCCGCAGGCGCACTCCCAGCTCCCCCTCCCGGTACAGCTCCAGGAACGGCAGGTGCATGGTGAAGTTGTCCTCGTGGGCGGCCCCGTCGGCGGGGGTCCCGGTGGCCTGGAAGGCACCCTGGTCGAGATGGGTCGTCACTCCCAGGCCGGCCCCATAGGCCATCGCCTCCATCGCTCCCCGCCGGCGGGTGGCGGGGTTCAATAGCTCCTGGCGCAGAGCCAGGAGGGCCTCCCCGGTGGGAGAGGGGCCGAAGCCCCCACCCTCGATGGACCCGTCGTCGGCCACGGGGATGCCCCGCTCCTCGAACCAGGCCTTTCCGGCGGAGTTGGTGACGGTGGGACCGGCGAAGCCCACCGAGATGTAGGCGGGATGGTCACCTACCGCCTCGTCCAGCTCGGCCAGGGTGGGAAGGCGGGTCTCGGCGAACTGGTTGAAGTGGAAGCCGCCGATGGTGGTGATGAACTCCCCGGCGGGGACGTCCCCGGCCCGGCGGGCGTAGGTCTCCTGCACGTCGGCGATGGAGTAGGCGTTCTCCAGCGGAGTGTGATGGCCGGGGCGGTTACCCATCAGGACGATGTGGTTGTGGTTGTCGATGATCCCCGGCACCACCGTCCGGCCCCGGAGGTTGATCACCCGCCCGCCCCCTCCGCCCCGGGCTCCCCGGTCCACCGAGACGATGCGGCCGTCCTGGATCGCCACCGAGGAGGCGACTGTCCCGGAGCCGTCCATGGTGTGGATGCGTCCGTTCACCAGGACGAGGTCGCCGCCTCCCCTCGAACCTGATCCCCGGCCCCCTCCGTGACCGGCGGCGAGAGCCGCCGGTGAGCCGCCCAGGGCGGCCAGCGCCCCCGTGGCGGCGCCCGCCCCCAGGAACTGGCGGCGTGACAGCCCTCCTGACCTGGGTGCCTCCTCTTGGGGCCCCGGGTTCTTCTTCCCCTCGTCTCCGTGCGGTCGCTTCCCGGCCATATCCTCCTCCAGCCTGGATCACCTGCATCCTGCATGCGTTTGCAGCAGCGGGATGGAGGGGACCATAGAAAGGGCTGCAGGCGATTGCAACAGGTGGACCCGGGCAGGACATCCCCGACGGTGCCAAACCTGTCGGAGGGAGCGGCTTGCCCGGGTCGGAAATAGTTCCTCTGGGGAGGGCACCGCCCGGCCGGCCGGGGTAGGGTTTCGAGCGGGCAAGCGGGAGGCATGGCGGGTGCGTGGTCTGGCCGGGTGGGTAGTGGTGGCGAGTCTGCTGGGACCGGGGGTTTTCCCCGCCGTCGGATCGCCTCAAGAGTCGGGTACCGAACCACCGATTGCGGAACTGTCGACCGTGGCCAATCCCGACGGGACCTTCGTCGATGTGGACGGGTCGACGTTCACCGACGAGATCGACTGGCTGGCGGCGGAGGGCGTCACCCGCGGCTGCAACCCGCCCACCAATGATCGGTTCTGTCCCGATGACCCGGTTACCCGCGGGCAGATGGCGGCCTTCCTGGTTCGGGCGATGGGCTACACGGACGCAGGGGGCGGCGACCTGTTCACCGATGATGACGGCTCGACGTTCGAGTCGGACATCGACAGGCTGGCCACTGCCGGTGTCACGGTGGGCTGCAACCCGCCGGCCAATGATCGGTTCTGTCCGGATGATCCGGTGACGCGCGGGCAGATGGCGGCTTTCCTGGTACGGGCGCTCTCCCTGTCCGATCCGGGAGCGGGCGATCTCTTCACCGATGATGACGGCTCGACGTTCGAGTCGGACATCGACAGGCTGGCCACTGCCGGTGTCACGGTGGGCTGCAACCCGCCGGCCAATGATCGGTTCTGTCCGGATGATCCGGTGACTCGCGGCCAGATGGCGGCCTTCCTCTACCGGGCGCTGTTCGAACCACCCGCGGAGGATCCCCCGGCGGAGGAGACCGAGTCGGAACTGGAGAAGCCCAGCCCCGAGTACGAGGAGATCGATGGGGCGGGAGGGGAGACCGACGAGTTCGTCTCCGGCGACGACGGTGCCACGGGCGGGGCCGCCGCCCTCGTCACATCGGGCGACGGCGACTCCCCTCCCAGTCCTCCGCCCGGCGTCGAGACCGAACAGCCGCCTCTCATGCCCAGCATGGACGCCGAGGGCGAGTCGGACCTGGCGCTCCAGCGCTCGGGGATCTCCCAGCCCCGCGTCGTGCTGGGTGGTGCCGGCAAGCTCAACTATCAGTCACTTCCCTACGCCGTGGGCCAGCTCTCTTTCGCCAACGCCGCCAACACCTCGCTCACCGGCAGTTGCACGGGGACGCTGATCTCCAGGAACACGGTGCTGACAGCTGCCCACTGCGTGATCGGCAAGGACCACATCTACTTCCAGCCGGACGAGTACGGCAACGACTGGTCGGAGAAGAAGTGGTGGTACTCGACAGAGGCGTATGTGCCGACGGCGGTGCGGGATGCCTACGCCTCGGTCGGGTGCCTGGACGGGTCCTGCACGATCGCCCAGTACAACCAGGCGTTCCTGGCGACACAGCCTCTGGACTATGCCCTGGTGGTCATGAGACCCAACGGCAGCTGGGGCTACCCGGGTGACGACGCCAGAATCGACCCGTATCCGGCCAGGTACATGGCTCCGGTCAGCAACCCCCCGGCGCAGCCGGGCCTCTATGACTGGGATGTGCGCCGGTGGGCGATCGGGTATCCCGCCGAGGGCTACTACTGGGACACGATCGGGAACCGCTACGACTCGGCGGTGCCGTATCACTGCTGGAGCGACGACGGCTACTGGTACAACTGGTTCGGCACCGGCTACTACCTGGTGGTCATGGGGTGCGCCGCCAACGGGGGCGCCAGCGGTGGTCCGATGATGCAGTACCTGGACGGGAAGTGGCGGGTCACCGGTGTCCTGTCCTCGCTGGGGCTGTGGACGCAGACCAGCACGGGCGGCAGGTGGTTCGGGGAGAATGCCTGGGTGGTGCCGCTGCTCCGCAACGACGCCGCCTCGGGAGGCTTCGACGACCTCTGGCGTGACGTCAGCTCCCTTCCGTCCTTCCGTCCCTAGAAGTTGGCTCCTGTGGCTCCGGCCAGCGGGCTATATACGGGATGCGACTGGTAATGGTCAGTTCGCCCGGCCACGGGCGACTCACATCTGTTCCACCAGCTCCCGCAGGCCGCGCTGGAGGGGCGTGAAGGACTCCAACCCCAGAGCCTCTTCCATCCGGGTCGTGTCTCCCACCACGTCCGATCGGTAGTAGGGGTGCAGGGCGCCGGCTTCGACCGGTTCCCAGCCGACCGAAGCTCCCATCAGGCGGGCACCCAGAGTGGCGAGCTCCGAGAAGCTGATGACCTCGGCGCCGGCGACATTGAGCGGGCCGGTGGTGGTGTCGTCGAGCAGGCGGAGGGTCGCTTCCACCGCGTCGTCGACGTGGATGGGATTGAGGCGAGGGCCCCCGTCGGGGCGGGCCTGGATGGGCCGGCCTTCGCCCAGCCCCGCCAGCATCGACGGGATGGGGTTGGGGGTCCCCGGCCCGTACGGGAAGAAGTAGCGGATCATCACGGCCTCGGGGTTGACCGCCCCCACCGCCGTCTCCGCCATGGCCTTGGTTATCGAGTACGAGTCGACGGGTACGAGGGGATGGGACTCTGTGAACGGGTCGGGTCCGCACCCGTAGACGCCTCCGGTGGAGGCATGCAGATGCCGCACGCCGTGATTCCGGCTCCAGTCGGCCAGTATCCAGCTCGCACCCACGTTGGCGGTGAGGTGGGCGGGAAGCGGAGGGTCATCGGTGTCCACCACCGCCGCCAGGTGCACGAAGGCATCCAGGTCCCCGTCCAGAGGGGGCGGGGCCATCTCCGCCAGGTCGTAGTGGCGATGCTCGACGGCCCGGGACGGCCGGGTGCGACCCAGGCTGACGACCTCGTGGCCGTCCTCGAGGAGACGCCAGACCAGATGTCCACCGATGAAACCGCTGGCACCGGTGAGGCCGACCCTCATCGGCCCCGTGCCCGGAAGTCCGGGCCCTCCAGGATCCCTCTCAGGGCGTTGCCGGTCAGCCGGGAGACACTGTTGTCGTAGCCGTTGTGGGAGAGCGCCCCGGCCCAGGAGATGGAGCCGACAGAGAACACCGCCCCTCCCGCGCCTGTCTCGAAGAGCACCACGTCGGAGCGCACCAGCGGGTTCGTCTCCCCGTCGATCGAGGGGCTGGTGATGAGGATGTCCTCGGAGGCGAGCAGATACCATCCCGACGGGTTGCCGGTGGCGAGGACCAGGGCATCGGGAGGCGAGCCCAGCGACGGGTCGTAGCGGTCGATCTCATCGCCCATGGCGCTGCCCATCACCAGCCCGAACCCTCCGATGGTCTCCTCCTCGATGCCTTCGAACAGCCATGCCGCCTCGGGGGAGTAGCTGGCCTCCGAGCGGACATACGGCCTCGGGTCGTCGTCCCAGCCCTGGGCGGTGAACCCCACCCCGGCCAGGCGGTTGGGGGCCCGGCCCCGGTGCCGCCAGATCCCACCCAGCTCTCCGTCGAGGTGATGTGCCTCCCACGGCATCGGCTCCGACGGCCGCGTCCCCGCCACGTTGCGGCGAACCTCGGAGACGTGAGCAAGCTCCGGGTGGAGGGTCGTCACCGCGTAGAAGCCGTTCCCTCCCAGGTACATGAGGCTGCCGCCTTCGGCGAGGAAGGCCTCCAGAGCATCGAGCATGGGGGCGGTCCAGTACTCGGGATGCGTCCCGGTCACCACCACGTCGTAGGGGCGGAGGCGAGCGGTCCCGTCCCGGTGCAGGTCCTCGTCGGTGCACAGCGCCCACGGATGGCCCTGCTCCTCCAGCCAGTCGACGATGTAGAGGTCACCGCTCAGGCCGCGGGGTGCCCCCAGCGTCCAGTGGCGGTAGTCGGGCCGCAGGTTGGGAATCGGCCGCCGCCGGGACGAGAACACCACCGGGGAGCCATCGCTGTGGAGGTCGTACTGGGAGAGTCCCCACTCCCGATGGGACCGGGACAGCTCGTCCAGAGGCGAAGGCTCCAGCTCCCGGCCCACCACCCCCGAGTCCTCCAGATCGATCGTCTCCAGCGCCCTCTCGTTGGCATACGCCATGTAGGTGAGGGTGGGCACCAGGAACAGGATCCGTTCCCCGGTGGGACGGTCGGTGCGGACGAAGAAGGGGACGTCGTCCTCCTCCCCGCCGGAGCGGAGGTGGGCGGCGTAGACGCCGCCGGCCAGGTCGTCGGGAAGCCGGATCCGCACCGAAGTCTCCCAGCCGGCATCGGCCAGGTCGTCGTCGTGGAAGTGGATCGCCCCGAACATCGCCGGGTGCTGTCGGGGGTCGGTCACCGCCGGATCGTGGCTACGTCCCGCCACCAGCCGGGTGGGCAGGTTGACCAGACGACCGTGGGCGCCGTACCCGGATGTGTCCACCGCGGTGGTGGTCTCCGGTATCAGGGAGAAGTCCCAGTCCGCCAGCCGGCCGGAAGCGGGCTCTCCCGTCCGGGTCGAGGCCAGCTCGGTGTCGGTCAGCCTCCGCCCGTACAGCCGGGGCCGTTCCAGGCGGCCGTTGAAGGTCCCGGGGCCGTCTCCGAGCCGGCCCAGGTGGATCGACGACAGTCGCACCGGACCGACGTCCCCCGTCGTCTCGGTCGACGTCCCGCGGTCACGGTCGCCCACCACGTCGAGGGACAGCAGGCCGTCGCCCACCCTGACCACCACCAGCACCCACCTGCCTGTGGCGGCACCCCCCTCCACCTTCGCCGCCACGGACCCCCCGCCGTCTGAGAGGGTGGCCACCACATCCGTCCCCTCGGTACCGACCGCCAGGTCCCAGGGCCGGCCCTCCAGGTGGACGATCGCCCCGGCGGCGTCGGGGCGGGTGGCGCACATCCACACCTCGAAGGTCAGCTCCCGGCGCTCCCCCCAGCTGTCGGGGGCGGGGGCCACCATGTACGAACCGGGTGTGGTCGGCTGCATCCTGCCCGGGTAGGTCCCGTTGGCGGGATGGTCGACCACCGTCACCCGACGCCCCGGGCCGGCCGGGCTGCGGTCGGCGTGGCGCAGTCGGATCAGCTCCAGGTCGTACTCGGCGGCGTCGGTGGAGACCTTCAGCTCCACCAAGTCGCCGGGGGCGACGCTCCACTCGTCCACGTATCCGATCAGCACGAGCCGCTCACACCCCCGAAAGCCGGGTGTCGGGGTCCAGCAGCACCGCCCGGACCGGGCTGCCCTCTCCCTCCTGGAGCCGGAGAGGCAGCGCCAACAGCACGTACTCGCCGGGGGAGGCCCGGCGGAGGTCGGTTCCCTCCAGCACCAGGCATTCGCTCCCCAACAGGATGTCGTGGACGGGGGAGCGCTCCTCGGTCACCAGCGTTTCGAAGTCGTCCACGCTCTGGTAGTCGATCCCCACCAGGCGGAAGCCTCGCTCCACCAGGTACTCGGCCGCCGACGGCTCCAGTGCCACGTAGTCGGGATGGAACCGGGTCTCTCCCCGGATCCGCTCCGAGTTGGGGGTCTTGATCAGCACCCGGGTGTGTCCCTCCAGCTCCCCGGCTCGGGCCTCCAGGTCGGCCCGTGTCACGTTGTCCTCGCCGTCCACTTGCACCAGCACGCAGGGCCCCATGCACGCGGCGATGTCCACGCCCTCGATGTCGGCTCCGTCCACGGCGACGTGGGAGGGTGCGTCCAGGTGGGTGCCGTGGTGGGTGTTGATCTCCCAGGTGGAGCCGGTGACCCGGTCGCCCCGGCGCATGTCCAGGAAGAAGTCCTGGCGGGGAGGGTCCATCTCCACCCACGAGTTGGTGTCGGGGCCGAGGGGGACGGTGATGTCGATCATGGGCACCTCACTGATCCGAGTCGGCCCGGGCCGACAGGGGGAACGGTTCGTCGGGGAGGGGGAGGGGGGTCCCCAGGGTCTGGCCGCCGTCCACCATCAGGTCCACCCCGGTGATCCAGGCCGCCTCGTCGGAGGCCAGGAACAGCATGGCGTTGGCGATGTCTTCCGGCTCGCCGAAGCGGCCCAGGGGGATGCGGGGGAGGTAGTCGGCGGCGTTCTCGGGGACCTCGGTGACGTAGCGGGTGAGGCGAGTTCGCACCAGGCCGGGGTTGACGGCGTTGACCCGGATCCCCATCGGTGCCAGGTCCAGGGCCGCCGACCGGACCAGGGCCACCACTCCGCCCTTGGAGGCGTTGTAGGCGGCGGCGTTGGACTCCACCCATGAGGCGTTGGTGGAGGCCGTGACCACGATGCTTCCGCCGCCCCACGAGCTCATCTCCCGGGCGGCCTCCTGGATGGAGTAGAACACGCCGTCCATGTTCACCGCCAGCATCTTCCGCCAGCTGGCGTCGTCCTGTTCCAGGAACGGCTCCACGTCGGCGATCCCGGCGTGGGCGACCATCACGTCGATGCGGCCCAGCTCCGTGACACAGCGCTGCAC
>JBKHJQ010000099.1:0-7702 GCA_046538055.1 Actinomycetota bacterium | reverse complement strand
CTCCCAAGGCGGCCAGGGCCTCGATGTCGGCCTCGTGCACCGAGTCGTCGTCGTCCAGGAACCGCCCCGATCCGTCCCCCTGGTAGCGGACGACCTCCACCGCGTCGCTCGCGGCGAGGTTGACCGTGACGAACACCGAGCCGTCGGTCGTGGAGGTGTCGACGTCGACCAGCCCGGCATCGGACCGCGTGGCGAACGGCCGGGAGGTGGACACGTTCTCCACCGCGGTGTTGAGGTCGCTCTCGTAGGCCCCCAGGAGGTCTCCGGTGCGCAGACGTCCTGCCGCGATGACGCCGGCAGCGTCGGCCCAGACCCCAGTGGTGGTTTCGGCTGTTGCTCCCGTCGCCTGGATCGCCGTCAGCGAGTAGGTGGGGGCGGTCGGGGTTCCCTCGCTGATGGTGCCCAGCACGGCCGCGCCGGCGCTGGAGTCCAGGTCCACATCCACCATGGGAGTGGTCGAGTACAGGTCGGCCATGAAGGTGCTGCCGTCGGAGGTGAGGCGATGGAACCCCACGGCGGACCCGGCGCCGTCGTCTCCCCACACCGCCGCCACGACGGAACCGGCCGTCGCTCCCACCAGGGCGGTGGAGGCCGTGCCGGCCGGGTTCGAGAGCAATACCGGACCGAAGTCGGGGTCGACGCCTCCCTCCGCCGTGAGGCGGACCACCCAGCCCGGAGCGGAGCCGTCGTCGTCGCCCCTACCCGCCCTGGCCACATAGACGCCTCCGTTCCCATCGTGGACGGCGTTGGCAGGAAGGGTGTCCTCGCTGACGTTGATCGATCGGGACGTGCGATAGGTCCCGTCGGGGTCGAAGACGTGGACGAGACCCGTGGTACCCAATCCGATCTCCACCGCTCCGATGGCATAGATGGCGTCGGTGTTGGCGGCCACCGCCTCGTAGCCTTCGGCCGTGGTGGGGGGAGCGCCCGACAGAGGGGTGGAGGAGCTCCCGTCGGCGGCCACGATCGATCCCCAGGGACCGGACCCCGGCGAGCCTCCCACTACCACCACCCGCCCGTCGCCGAGCAGCTCCGTGTCGGTGGCGGACCCGTCAGGGGGTGCGGGGACCTGGGCGACCCCCGCCGTTCCCCAGTCCCCGACCGGATCGGCTGCCGAGGCGGGAGCCGCCATCCCGGCCACGGTGAGCGCCGCGATCGACGCCACGGCGGTTCGTCGCTAGGCGGGCACCCTTCTGAGCCTCCGGTCGGACATCGGAACGTGATCCTCCCATACCCGAGGGCGGCTGGCCAGCGCGCGGCCGTCGCCGGCACCCCCGGCGGGGTCCGTCCCTACTGGGGGAGGTCGCCGGTGACGGCGGTAGCCGAGGCGGGTGGCTCCTCCCACCCCATCCGGGAGCGGATCTCCTGCAGGCGCCGCTCTCCTTCCTCCCCGGCGAAGAGACGGACCAGAAGCGCTCCCGCCACCAGGCCGATCAGCAGTCCCCAGAGCATCTTCCGGCGAGCCTTACGACGGGATACGAGGTTGAGTTTCTTCAGTGTGGCGTCGGGGACCTGTGCCAGCTGGGTGCTGAGACGCTCGCTCATCTTCTCGCCCAGGTAGCGCGATTCCTCGCCCAGGCGGTCGATCCATTCGTCGGCGGTGTGACGTGCCTTCTCGGCTGCGGGGCCCATCTGGGTTCTCAGCTCCGCGGCTGTGTCTTCGATCGTCTTCAATATGCTCACGGCTCCTCCGTTTTCTTCTCCTTCATCTTCGCTCGTTCCCGGTTGCAAGTCACAACTGTCAGAACGCCCAGTACCCCCTGCCCATCGCTATCTCCGCTCCAGTCTTGCCGACCGACGTCCTCGATGCCCGTATCCCGGGCACTCCCAGGTCGACGCGCGTCGACGGTTCCCACAGTAGGCGCCGACGGAAGCCGCCGTCGGATCACCCCGATACGGCGGCTGCTGCTCCCAGCAACGCCCCGGTCCACAGCTCCAGCCGGGCAGTCTGGCTCAGGACCGGGACGAGGGCGGTGCCTTCCAGGCCGGCGGCCATGGATCGGTTGGGGCCGATGGCGAAGGGTCCCAGCAGCACCGCCACACCGGTGAGCGGAGGGGCGACCCGGAACACGGCCGCCATGGCGATGACGGCATAGGCCCCGTAGGTGAGGAATGCGTAGAGATGTGTGGTGCGGCGCCGTCCCAGGATCACCGCCAGGGTTCGCTTGCCTGCCCGGGCATCGGTGTCGATGTCGCGCCGGTTGTTGGCGACCAGGATGGCCGCCGCCAGCATCCCCATGGGGATGGCCAGAATCCAGGCAGAGGCGGGAGCCGTGCCGTCGTGGACGTATCGGCTCCCCACCGTGGCCGCCAGCCCGAAGAACACGAACACGAAGACCTCGCCCAGACCCCGATACCCGTAGGGAACCGGACCGCCCACATAGGTGAGCATCGCCAGGATCGAGGCCAGCCCGATCACCGCCACCACCCACCCGGCGATGGCGATCAGCCAGATGCCGCATGCCCCGGCCACCCCCAGGGCGATCCCGGTGGCCAGCCACATGCGGCGCGGGCTGATGATGCCGGCCGCCACCATCCGGGGAGGGCCTACCCGGTCGGTCGGGTCGGCGCCCCGGGCGGCATCGGAGACGTCGTTGGCGAAGTTGGCTGCCACCTGGATCGCCAGGGCTCCCGTGAGCGCAGCCAGGAAGGCATCGAGGCGGAACACCCCGTCTCCGGCGGCCAACCCTCCTCCCACCAGCACGGGCGCCGCCGCCGCCGGAAGTGTCCGCGGCCGACCAGCTTCCACCCACGCCGCGAGGGCTGCGTCACCCACGGTGCGACTCAGGGGTACTACGTGGTCCGTAATACGTAATGCGTATCACTCAGTACATCCACGGGTAGTCCTCGAAGCGGGGGCGTCGCTTCTCCAGGAAGGCATCCCGTCCTTCCCGAGCTTCCTCGGTCGCATAGGCCAGGCGTGTCGCCTCGCCGGCGAAGATCTGTTGTCCTGCCAGCCCGTCGTCCAACAGGTTGAAGGCGAACTTGAGCATCCGCTGGGCGGTGGGCGATTTGGCGGTTATCTCCTCGGCCCACTCCAGGGCGGTGCGCTCCAGGTCCTGATGGGCCACGACCTCGTTGACCATCCCCATCTGGTGGGCTTCGTCTGCGGAGTAGGCGCGTCCCAGGAAGAAGACCTCCCGGGCCCGCTTCTGGCCGATCATCCGGGCCAGGTAGGCGGATCCGTAGCCGCCATCGAACGAGGCGACATCGGCATCGGTCTGCTTGAACACGGCGTGCTCGGCCGAGGCGAGGGTCAGGTCACACACCACATGGAGAGAGTGGCCGCCCCCCACTGCCCATCCACCCACCACCGCGATCACCACCTTGGGCATGAAACGGATCAGCCGCTGGACCTCGAGGATGTGGAGACGTCCCAGACGGGCGGGATCGACGCTGTCGGCGTTCTCCCCCTCGGCGTAGCGGTATCCCTCCCGTCCCCGGATCCTCTGGTCTCCTCCGGCGCAGAACGCCCACTTCCCGTCCCGGGGGGAAGGGCCGTTCCCCGTGAGCAGCACACAGCCCACGTCGGGGGTCTGGCGAGCATGGTCGAGGGCTACGTGCAGCTCATCCACCGTGCGGGGCCGGAAGGCATTCCGGACCTCGGGCCGGTGGAAGGCCACCCGGACTGCACCCACGCGGCGGGCACGGTGGTAGGTGATGTCGGTGAAGTCGAAACCGGGGACGGCTTCCCATGCCTCGGGGTCGAAGAGCTCGGAGACCATGCGGGGAGATTAGAGCGGGCAGGAAAGGGCTGGAGATCAGTTGGCTATACGCCGAAGATTTAGGATCATGTCATCTGGCGGCCATCTGGCCGCCACGCAACGGAGAAGGGAAACGTCAATGATCTTCGCCTATCTGGACCCGGGCTCCGGAAGCCTCATTCTCCAGGCCGTCTTGGGTGGTGCCGCCGGGCTGGGGGTCGCCGCCAAGGCGATGCGCAACCGCTGGAGGGCACGGTCCATCGACACCGAGGACGAGACCGCCGACGAAGACGGCACCGCCGACTCCGAGGAGCCCGAGTCGGCCACCGAGCATCAGGAGAGCTGACATAGACCCGGAGCGGGCGGACCCCGGATCCTTTCGCGATCCGGCGTCCCGGGTGATGCTGGGAGATGACACCGTGACCCGGCTCCTGGATGAACGGGGGCTGGCGGATTGGCGCGCCCTGGCCGCCAGCCGGCTCTACGCCCGGGCGGTGGCGGACGGCCGCCTCATCGCGAGCACTGAGACCGAGCCACCCGCCGATGCGGCCGGCGCCGTGATCCATCCCCGGCTTCCCTTTGTCTCCTACCCCTTCGAGTGGACCTTCTCCATGCTGCGGGACGCCGCCGTGCTCCAGCTCGATCTGATGGAGGCGGCCCTGGCGGAAGGTCTCGTTCTGAAGGATGCCACCCCCTACAACATCCAGTTCCCCGACGGCCGCCCCCAGTTCATCGATGTGGGCTCGTTCGAGACCTACCGGAAGGGCGAGCCGTGGGTGGGCTATCGCCAGTTCTGCCGCCAGTTTCTGTATCCGCTTCTGCTGCGGGCCTGGACGGGCGTCCCGTTTCAACCCTGGCTCCGTGGTGATCCCGAAGGCCCTACCAGCGTCCAGATGTCGAGGATGCTTCCCCTCCGGCACCGGCTTTCGCCGGCGGCAGTGCTCCATGTCGGGCTCCAGGCCCGGGCAGAGACCCGGATGCAGGGGGAGGCTGTGCGCACCTCCCTCTCCGAGGCCGGATTCTCCAGTGATCTGATCCTCTCCAACATCCGCAAGCTCAGATCGCTGGTCGGATCACTCCGCTGGGAGCGATCCGAGGGGGCGTGGGCCGACTACCAGGAATGTGATCATGTGGCACGGGACCGGGATCGGAAATCGCGTTTCCTGTCGTCCGCCCTCGAGGCGGTCTCTCCCGCCATGGTGCTCGACCTGGGCGCCAACGACGGGCACTTCAGCCGGCTGGCGGTGGAAGCAGGTTCGGTGGCCGTGGCCGTGGACGGAGACGAGGCTGTCCTGGATAGGCTCTACCGGTCCCTCTCCCCGGGCACCCGTCTCATCCCCGTCCTGGCCGATCTCTCCAACCCTTCCCCTTCGCAAGGATGGGCAGGGACAGAGCGACCCGGGCTCTTCGAACGGGCCCGCCCCCAGCTGGTGGTGGCATACGGGCTGATCCACCATCTGATCTACACGGCCTCGGTTCCTCCCCGGCAGGTGATGGAGTGGCTGGCCTCGCTCGATGCCCCGGTCGTGGTGGAGTTCGTGGCGCCGGAAGACCCGATGGTGGCGCGCCTCACCGCCAACAAGCGCCCCGAGGAGCTGCATCCCGGCCGTGACAGGGACTCGTTCGAGCGCATCGTCGGGGCCCTTTTCCGTGTCGTCGATCGGGCCGATCTCCCGGGCGGGACCCGCCACCTCTACCACCTCGCTCGATGAGGGAGCGGCTGGACGGGGTAGGGAGGCTTTCGCCCCTGTCGGTCTTGGCGTCGGTGCTGGGAGTGGGGGCCTTCGCTCTGGGCCAGCCCCTCCTCGATCTGGTGGGTCGCAACCCGGAGTTCTTCATAGCCCGGCGCTTCCCCGCCCCCGACATCGTCGTCCTGGCGGCGGGTCTGCTGGCCGCGCCTGCCGTTCTCGCCCTCCCGATCCTGGCGCTGCGCAGGGCGGGACCCGTGGCGGCCGGAGCAGTCCACCTGGTCGTTCTGGCCTTGCTGGCGGCGGTGGCGGCGGCGACGGTGCTGCTGGCAGCCGGGGCAGGCACCTGGGCATGGCCCCTCTTCTTCGTGGTGACTGCCCTGCTGGGAGTGGGCCTGGCGGCGGCATATGCCCGCTTCGGGGTCGTCCAGAGCGGGGTCGCCATTCTCGGTCTGGCGCCCCTCGTGTTCGGGATCTGGTTCGCCACGGCCACGCCCGTCTCCGGCATACTCTCCTCAGGCCGGTCGGACGTGCCGGAGGCGGCGGATGCCTCCCGGCCGGTGCCGGTGGTCATGGTGGTCTTCGATGAGTTCCCCCTCGCCTCCGTCATGCTCCAGGACGGCTCCCTCAACCGGGAAGGATTCCCGGCTCTCTCCCGTCTCGCCGAGGACGGCACCTGGTACCGGAACGCGGTGGGGGTGCACCAGCAGACGGAAGAGGCCGTGCCCGCCATGCTCGTGGGCCGGGAGGTGGACGACGGCAGCATCCCCACCACCGGTGACCATCCGTTCACCCTGTTCTCCCTCCTGTCCGAGGAGTACGACGTGCAGGCTGTGGAGAACGTGACGAGGCTGTGTCCGGAGTACATCTGCGGGAACGTCAGCCAGCCGGTGGAGGAGCCGGCCCGGCGCTGGAGATCGGTGGCAGTCGATCTGGCCGTGGTCTACGGCCACATGGTGCTGCCGGAGGACCTGACCGGCGAACTGCCGCCCATCGACCAGGGGTGGGGCCGGTTCCGGCCCGCCGCCGCCGCAGGGGGGGAGGACTTCGACATCATCGAGCGCTTCGTGGATGAGGTGTCCCAGGATCGCAGACGCGACCTGGGTCGATTCCTCGACACATTCGAGACGCCGGGGGAGGAGCCGCCGCTGCGGTTCGCTCATTTCCTCTACCCCCATCACCCATGGGAGCTGACCGCCGACGGCCGCATCCACGGGGCGGGAAGGCCGCCCGGCCGGGACAGTGTGGGGTGGGGCGACGACGAGTATCTGGTGGCGCAGGGATGGCAGCGGCACCTGATCCAGGCCCGGTGGGCGGACACCATGCTGGGACGTGTCCTGGATCGGATGGAGGAGGAGGGCTGGTACGAGGAGGCGATGGTGGTGGTAGTGGCCGACCACGGCATCACCGTTCGGCCCGGGACCGAGCATCAGCGGACCGTCACCGACGAGACGTTCGGCTCCATCGCCTACATCCCTCTGTTCGTCAAGTACCCATCCTCGTTTGCGGAGGCCCCAACGCCCGGGACGGTCGACGACGCCCGGGCCGAGACCATCGACATCCTCCCCACCGTCACCGAGGTCATCGGTGTGGACGTTCCCTGGCAGACAGATGGTCTCTCGCTGACGTGGGAGGAGGTGCGGGGCGGGCGATCGTCATCGGTCATGCGGGGCACCCAGGGCCCGGTCCAGATCCCCCCCGGGATCGACGCCTTGATGGAGGTGGTGGAGGCACACACGGCGTGGTTCCCCGACGGCGATCCCTACCGCCTCACCCCTCCCGGATGGCAGGCCCTGTTGGGCACCGACGTGAGGGGCGGTGTCGACCAGTCCGATCTCTCACTCACCCTGGACCAGACCGAGCTGCTGGCGGAGTATCGACCGGGAGGGGAGCCGGTGCCCTCGTTCCTCTCCGGGACGGTGGCTGTCCCGGGGAGTGGAGGCCGGGACGCCATAGTGGCGGTGGCGGTGGACGACGAGGTGGTGGCGGTCACGCGTTCGTACGCGGCCAACGACGGGACTCCCAGGTGGGAGGCGATGATCGATCCTGCCCATCTGGACCGCTCCCGGGACGTGGAGGTGTGGCTGGTGAGGGGGTCGGCCTCCGATCCCTCCTTCGTCCGCTGAGGCTGCCCGGCGGTGTGGCCGCCTCCGGTGTTCGGTGCGGCGCTCCGGTGAGGTCACAATGTCGTCGTGCTAGGAAGCTGGATCCGTGCCCAACCCCCGGAGCGTGTCTTTCTCTCCAGCGAGGAAGGCTCCCTCTCATATGGCGATCTGGCCGGCGCCGCGCCGGCAGGGGTCGGACAGGTCC
>JBKHJQ010000098.1:0-7761 GCA_046538055.1 Actinomycetota bacterium | reverse complement strand
GGGCATGCCTGCCGGCTTCTGACAGATCACGAGTTGCCGGAGATGGGCGGGGCCGGGTACGCTCCGCCAGGTCCCCGGGGGCCTTCGGGTCGCACCAGGGCGGGAGTCATTTCAGTGAGACGCGCACATCCCTTCTTGTTGATCGCCGTCTGGGCGGTTCTGGCGTTGCTGGCCGTGGCCGGTTTCGCCGCCTTCCAGACCCAGGGTCGGGAGATACCCCAGGCATCGTTCCAGTCTCTGGGCCGGGAGGTGGGCGCCATGGCCGGGCTCGGCTTCAACGCTCCCCGCTCCCAGGTGGTGGCCGTGCCCGCCTCTCCCTCGGAGGACGCCGATGGCGAGACCCAGAGCCCCGATGACAGCCTCACCAGCGAGGAGCTCCTGGCCTCCGCCGAAGCCGAGAGCGAGGGCGAGGCCGAGGAGGCCGATCCGGTCGAGACCATCCCCACCCATGGTTGGCTCTCGGAGATGCAGGTCCGGGCGCTCATCGCCAGGTACTTCCCACCCGAGGACGTGAACCGCGCCATCCGGATAGCCTGGTGCCAATCCCGGTTCAACCCCACCTCCGTGAATCCCGAGACGGGGGGAACGGGCCTCTTCCATCACCTCCCCGAGTTCTGGCCGCAGCGGGCCCGGGCGGTGGGCCTCCCCGATGCCGAGCCCACCGATCCCGAGGCGAACGTGGCAGCCGCTGCCCATGCCATCTATGAGGAGGGCGGCTGGTCGGTCTTCAACTGCGTCTCCTGACCCTCAGCGGAAGTCCCTCGATCTGAGGGTGTACACCCCCAGTGGCTCCATCTCCCGGGCCATCAGGTTCGTCACCCCGTGCCGGTATTCCACCCTCCCCTCGATGATCATGGCCGCCGCCCGGCGCGCCACCCGGCGGTAGCGCTCCCACACCTCAGGCAGGACGATGACGTTGAGTTGGCCCGTCTCGTCCTCCAGGTTGAGGAAGACCACCCCGGCGGCGGTACCCGGGCGCTGGCGATGAGTCACCACACCCGCCACCCTGGCCGGACCCGGATGATGGCGATCCAGCACCTCCGCCACGGGAACGCACCCCTGCTCAGACACCTCCCGTCGCACGAACTCGATCGGGTGTCGAATGGAGATCCCCGTGCTCCACAGGTCGGCGCGGTGCCCTTCCTCCTCTCCCATCTCCTCCAGGGGAGGAGGTTCCACGCCCGGAGCCAGGGGAAGCCTGCCCGGGTCTATCTCCGCCAGTGCCCCCGCCGCCCACAGACCCGGACGTCGTTCCAGCCCCAGAGGAGCGAGGGCGCCCGCCGCCGCCAGGGCCTCCAGGGCTCCCACGCCCAGCCCCGTGCGGTGGGCCAGGTCCTGAGGCGATCGGAAGGCCCCTCCCAGCGCGCGGGCGGCCTCCACCCGGGCGATCTCGGCCGGCCCCAGGTTGCGCACATATCGCAGCCCGAGGCGGACGGCCACAGCCGGCCGGAGGGGATCGTCCACCGGTCCCCGGCCCCGCCGCCAGGACCGTCCCAGGTGCGTGACCACGTCCCCGGCCTCCGCCTCCCATGGTTCGATGGTGCAATCGTGCCGGGACAGGTTCATGTCCGGAGGGAGGACCACCACCCCGTGCCGTTGAGCATCCTGCACCAGGCTGTTGGGGCTGTAGAAGCCCATCGGCTGGGCATTGAGCAACCCCGCCAGGTACTCGGACGGCCAGTGGTGACGAAGCCAGGCCGACATGTAGACGATGTATGCGAAGCTCACCGAGTGCGACTCGGGGAATCCGAAGCTGGCGAAACCCTGCAGCTTCTCCCATATCTCCTCGGCGGCCGCTCCCGTGATCCCGTTGCGAGCCATCCCCTCGAAGACCTCCTCCCGGAGCCGGGCCATGGCGGCTTCCGATCGCTTGTGGGTCATGGCCTGGCGGAGTCGATCCGACTGGCTCCCGTCGAACCCGGCGCATATCCGGGCCATCTCCATGAGCTGCTCCTGGAAGATGGGGACCCCCAGCGTCTTGGCGAGGATGGGCTCGGTGGAGGAATGGGGGAACCTGACCGGCTCCTCGCCGTTGCGGCGGCGCAGGTAGGGATGGACCGACTGGCCCTGGATGGGACCCGGGCGGATGAGCGCCACCTCCACCGCCAGGTCGTAGAAGGTACGGGGACGCATCCGCGGCAGGGTGGCGATCTGGGCGCGGGACTCCACCTGGAACAGGCCGATTGTGTCGGCGTCGCCCAGAGAGCCATAGATCACCGGCTCCTGAGGAAGCGCCGCGAGGTCGATGCTCACACCGTGGGCTTCCTCCACCATGTCCACCGTCAGGTGCAGGGCATTGAGCATCCCCAGCCCCAGGAGGTCGAACTTGACGATCCCCACTGCGGCCGAGTCGTCCTTGTCCCACTGCAGCACGGTCCTCCCCTCCATCCTCCCCCACTCCAGCGGGACCACCTGCCACAGGGGACGATCGGAGATGACCATCCCTCCCGAGTGGATTCCCAGGTGACGGGGGAACCCATCCAGGCGACGGCACACATCGAAGAGGAGATCGGCGGTGAGACCGGCCGGGAGAGGTACGTCCTGGACGAGGTCGGCCGGATCCCGGCTGTCCACATACAGGCTGAGAGAGTCGACCTGCCCGGGAGTGAAGCCGAAGGCCTTCCCCACGTCCCGCAGCACCGACCGGGCCCGGTAGGTGATCAGGTTGGCGACCATGGCCGCCCGCTCCCGTCCGTAGCGGCGGTAGCAGTACTGGATCACCTCCTCGCGCCGGTCGGCCTCCAGATCCAGGTCGATGTCGGGAGCCCTTCCCCGTTCCTCGGAGAGGAACCGCTCGAAGGGGAGGCGGAGACGGATGGGATCCACCCGGGTGAGACCCAGGCAGCGGCACACGGCCGAGTCGGCACCCGATCCCCGGATCTGACAGAGGATGTCCTGGGAGCGGGCGTAGGAAACGAGATCCCACACCACCAGGAAGTAGCCGGGGAAACCCAGCCGCTCGATCACCTCCAGCTCGTGCTCCAACCGGGGGAGGACCGCCGGATCGATCCCCTCCCCTCCCCCGCCCGGATAGACCGATCGGGCCCCCTCCCAGGTGAGATGACGCAGATACTCCATCTCGGAGCGGAAGTGGCCCGGCATCGGGAAATCGGGCAGGCGGGGAGCCACCAGGCTCAGGTCGAATGCCAGCCGCTCCCCCAGCTCCCCCGCTCGGGCCACCGCCCCCGGATAGCGGGCGAACAGCCGCTCCATCTCCTCGGGGCGGCGCAGATGCCTCAGGTCGGTGGCAGGACGGAAGCCGTCGGCTTCATCCAGGGAGCGGCGCCCGGCAATGGCGGCCAGCACCTCGGCCAGATCGGCGTCGGACCGGTCGGCATAGTGGGCCTGGTTCGTGGCTACGACGCCCAGCTTCAGCCTCCGGGCCACCTCCCACAGCAGATCGTTGCGGGCGTCATCACCCGGCAGGCCGTGGCTCCACAGCTCCAGATGGAACCGGGAGCCGAACAGCTCCCGCATGTGTCCTGCGGCCTCCACGGCTCCCGCCAGGTCGCCCTCGGCGGCTGCCCGGGGTACGGCCCCCGACCGGCATCCCGACAATGCCCACACCTGACGGGTGGCGGCCACCTCGGCCAGATCCTCCCAGGAATAGCGGGGGCCATCTTTCACCCCCCGCATCTGTCCCCTGGTCAGGAACCCACCCAGGGCCCGGTATCCCTCAGGTGAGGCGGCCAGGAGGACCAGGTGCTGGGTGGGAGGCCGGGAAAGGGGCTTGGTGCCGTGCATCCCCACGGTCCGTCCCCGTCGGGGACCGGCCGGACCCCGACGATGGACTCGATCGTCCCGCTCCTCCGCTGTCCTCACCGGATCGCCGCCGGCCGGCCCCTCACCCCGGAATGGCATGCCCACCTCCACCCCGTACACCGCCGGCAGCCCGATCCGGCGGGCGGCCTGCCAGAAGCGGGAGACCCCATAGAACCCGTCGTGGTCGGTCACGGCCAGGGCCCGATACCCCAATTCGGCCGCCTGCTCCGCCATCGCCTCCGGGAACGACGCCCCGTCCAGGAAGGAGAAGTTGGTGTGGCAATGGAGCTCGGCGTAGGGCACAGGACGCACTCTACTCGAACAACTGTTCGATACATCCCGGGCGCCGCTCCCCACCGCCGGATCATCCCCGGGACCGTCCCGACCTCCGGGACCGTACCCTGCATAGGCCAGAGCAGGAGGAGGCAGGATGCAGATCACCAAGACGGTTCGACTCACCGGTAGTTCCCCCGACTCGATGGAGGATGCGGTCCGCACCGTCCTGGCCCGGGCCGCGGCCACCATCGCCGACATAACCCGCTGGGACATGGTTCGCGCCGGTGGCCGCGTGGACGAGGCGGGGGTGCCCACCGAGTTCGAGGTGACGGTCGACGTCACGTTCGGGATCCGGGACTCGGTGGAACACGGGTGACGGACGACCTGCCGCCTCCCCACAGCCTGGGGCCGGGAACCCATGTCATCGCCCTGCCGCTTCCCTTTCCCAGCCCGAGCTGGGTCAACACCTACGTCCTCGAGTCGGAAGATCAAGGGCTCACCCTCATCGACTGCGGCTGCGACTGGGAGCAGGGCAACGAGGCTCTCCGGGCGGGCCTGGCCGCCCTGGACTTGGAATCGGTTCCCGTCCGCACGCTCCTGGTCACCCACCTCCATCCCGACCACGTGGGGATGGCCGATCGTCTGAGGGCGGAGACGGGCGCCCGCCTCGTCATGCACAGCCGCGCCGAGGCACGGATGGCTCGCTACAACGACACCGCCGGCTTCGTGGAGCGCAACCGGGCCCTGGCAGTCCGCCACGGCGTGCCCCGCTCCCTGGTGCCGGGAATCGCCGGGAACCCCGAGCGGCCCGACTTCATGCCCCCGCTCTCTCCCCCCGACGTGTTGGTGGACGACGGGGATGCCATCGAGCTGGGCGAGTCCCGGCATCTGCAGGTTCTCCACACCCCCGGGCACGAAGCGTCGCACATCTGCTTGCGCGACCCATCCACCGGAGCCGTCTTCTCCGGAGACCACATCCTTCCCCGGATCTCCCCTGTGATCATGTACGACGAGGATCACGACGACGTCCTGGGCGACTACATGGCCTCACTCCGGCGTCTCCTCCAGATGCCCATCGGCCTCACCTACCCCGCCCACGGCGGCCCCATCACACGGGGTGCGGCCCGGGCCCACCAGCTCCTGCTCCATCACCACCGACGCCTGGACCAGATGCGGGATCGGGCCGTCGATGCTCCCGCCACAGCCTGGGACATGGTTGAGGCCGTCTTCCGCCCGCACCTCTCTCCCGAGCACCAGCGCCTGGCGCTACGGGAGACCATCGCCCATCTGGAGCATCTCCGCCTGGACGGCCGCCTCCGCCGCCAGGACAGCGACGGAGTGGTGCGCTACCTGCTCTGACAGCCCTCCTCGGCGCGCGTTTACTCACTCGTGTATGGTCCCTGCCAGCAGTACGCCATGGAGAGGGAAGACTCGATGAGGAAGCGCACCGCTGTATTCGCCGTTCTCGCAATGGTCACGAGCCTCCTGGCCGCCGGCGCCCCCACCGCGGCTCAGACCGGCGCAGATCCGGGGGAACGGGACCGGCCCGAGCGCATCTCGGGAACGGTCTCGGACGGTTTCGAGCTTCGGAGCCCCGATGAGCTGGTGCACGTGTTCATCCAGCTCGACGAGCCGTCCGTGGCCGAATTCACCGCCGACACCGGGGCGGGCACCGCTGCCCAGAAGGCCCAGGCGGATGCAGTGGGGGCCCAACAGGATCTCCTGCGAGACGAGCTGGACCACCTCATCGTGGAGGAGCGCGCCGCCCTGACGGTGGGCGCCAACGGCTTCCGGGCCATGGTCCGCCGGGGCGACATCGGGGCCATTCGCGCCACCGACGGCGTGGAGAGCGTGGCCGCCGTCGCCCGCTATCACCTCGACAACGAGACGAGCGTCCCCTGGATCGGAGGCGATGACGTCCAGACAGCTGGATTCGACGGCACCGGCATCTCCATCGCCGTCATCGACACGGGGATCGACTACACCCATTCCGCCCTCGACGGAAGCGGGGACGCGTCCGACTACGACGGCAACGACCCGGGCATCATCGAGCCCGGAACCTTCCCCACCGACAAGGTGGTGGGCGGCTTCGATTTCGCCGGGCCCACCTACGACGCCTCCGACCCCGCCCTCGACACCCCCAGCCCCGACCCCGACCCCCTGGACGTGAACGGGCACGGCACCCACGTGGCAGCCACCGCCGCCGGGGTGGACGACTCGGGCACCGACGACGTGGGAACCGGCATGGCACCCGGCGCCGACCTGTACGCCTACAAGGTCTTCGGGGACGTGGCCGGCTCCACCGAGCTGGTGGCCGACGCCATCGAGCGGGCGCTGGATCCCAACAACGACGGATCCATCGAAGACGCCGTGGACGTGATCAACATGAGCCTCGGCTCCCCCTTCGGCCATCCCGACGACCCCTCCGCCATCGCCGCCCAGAACGCAGTCGACAACGGCGTGGTGGTGGTGGCCTCCGCCGGCAACTCCGGCCCGGTGCCCTATGTCACCGGCTCCCCGGCCGTGGCCGACGGCGCCATATCGGTGGCCGCCTCCATCGACGGCGGTGTGGAGGTCCTGGGTATCGACGTGACCTTCCCCGACTCGACCGTGGAGACGTTCGAGGCCCAGCCCGGCGACTTCGGCGACCTGGGCACCACCACCAACGGCGACGTGGCGGTGGCCGAGCCCCTGGACGCCTGCACGGAGGTCACTAGCGACGTCACCGGCGACATAGCTCTCATCCAGCGCGGCACCTGCACGTTCACCACCAAGGTGCGCAATGCCGAGGATGCCGGGGCCATCGGCGCGATCGTGTTCAACAACACCCCCGATCCGCCCATCGCCATGGCCCATGACGGCACCGAGCCCCGGCCCGACATCCCGGCGGTGATGGTGAGCCTGGCCGACGGCGAGGCCATCCTCGACGGCGTCGGAGCAGGGACGGTGACCGCCACCCTGTCGGACTCGATCATCATCGAAAAGCCGGAACTGGGGGACAACATGGCCGACTTCACCTCCCGGGGCCCGGGGTTCGGCAACGTGTTCAAGCCGGACCTGAGCGCCCCCGGGTTCAACATCGACTCCGCCGCGGTGGGGAGCGGCAGCGAAGCGGCCCTCAGCAGCGGGACGTCCATGGCGGCACCCCACGTGGCGGGCGCCGCCGCCCAGCTCCTCGACTGGGACGGAGATCTAACCCCCGAGGAAGTCAAGGCCCTGCTGATGAACTCCGCCACCCACGCCAACATCGAGGGCGAGACATCCGGCGAGTTCGAACCGGGTGCGGTGCCCATAGCCACCCAGGGCACCGGGATCATCGGTGTGGATCGGGTGGTGAGCGACCTGGGTGGATACGCCACCCCCGGTGGCCTGGCGTTCCACTTCAATCCCGCCGAGGCGGCCAGCGAGACCCGCACCGTCGACATCACCCGCCTGGCGGGAGACGCCACCTACTCGGTGGAAGTGGAGGAGAACCAGACTCTGGACGGCGTGGACTGGAGCGTCTCCGAGACCTCGGTGACCACCAGTGGCGGTTCCGCCTCGGTGGACGTGACGGTGGACGTCGACCCGGCCGCGCTGGCCTCCGACGACGGCTTGTTCAGCCAGGCCGAGGCAGACGGCTGGCTGACGCTCACCAACGACGCCGATCCCGACGACGAGATGGTCGTGGGCCTGGTGGCCGTGGCCGACCCCGCCTCCACCGTCTCCGCTCAAGGCGGAGAG
>JBKHJQ010000097.1:0-7797 GCA_046538055.1 Actinomycetota bacterium | reverse complement strand
CCTCCAGGCTGGCCAGGGCGTCCCTCCGCAGATCGGAATCGCCGGTGGACAGGGGGAAGGTGAGCGGGTCGATGAGGAGGTCCCCCGGCTTCAGGCCGTATCGCTCCACAGCCAGGTCGTGGAGCCGGTGGGCAACCTCCAGCTTCCACTCCACGTCCCGGGCCTGGCCCCGCTCGTCGATACAGAGGCAGATGACGGCCGCCCCGTGCTCCCGGGCGAGCCGGAACACCCGGTCCAGGCGGGAGCCGGGGCCTTCACCGTCCTCCAGGTTGGCCGAGTTGAGGACCGCTCGACCTCCGATCCATTCCAGCCCTGCAGCCATCACCTCCGGTTCGGTGGAGTCGAGAACCAGCGGCGCCGCCACCTGGGAAGCGAACCGGGAGGCGAGTTGATCCATGTCTGTGACCCCGTCCCGGCCCACGTAGTCGACGCACAGATCGACCAGGTGGGCGGATTCCCGCACCTGGCCCCGGCCGATCTCCACGCAGGCATCCCAATCCTCGGCCAGCATGGCCTCCCGGAAGGCCCGGGAGCCGTTGGCGTTGGTCCTCTCCCCGACGATCAGGAAGGAGGTGTCCTGGCGGAACGGGACGAAGCTGTAGATGGAGGCGGCCCCCGGCTCCCATTCCGCCTCCCGGGCAGCCGGCGTGAGTCCCCCGCATCGCTCCACCACGGCCTCCATGTGTTCGGGAGTGGTGCCACAGCACCCTCCCACCACATTCACTCCGTAGTCGGTGATGAACGTGGCGTGGTGATCCGCCAGGGCCTCCGGCCCGAGGTCGTATTCCATCTCCCCGTCCACCACCTGGGGGAGCCCGGCGTTGGGGAGGGCGGAGATCGGCATGCGGGAGTGGCGGGAGAGATACCGGAGATGCTCGTGCATCTCCTCGGGACCGGTGGCGCAGTTCAGACCGATCACATCCACCTTCAGGGGGTCGATGGCCGCCAGGGCTGCTCCGATCTCGGTTCCGGGCAGCATCCGCCCGGTCAGCTCCATCGTCACCTGGGCCTGGATCGGGACGTGGCGCCCCAACTCCTCCATCGCCCTGCGACAGGCCGCCACCGCCGCTTTCAGTCCCAGGAGATCGAACTGGGTCTCCACGATGAACAGGTCGACGCCCCCCTCCAGCAGGCCCACCGCCGAGGGGAAATAGGCGTCGGCCAGGTCCCGATAGCGGATCTGTCCCAGGGTGGGGAACTTGGTACCGGGACCGATGGCACCTGCCACCCACCGGGGCCGCCCGGGAGTGGAGTATCCCGATGCCACATCGCGGGCGATCTCCGCCCCGGCGCGGGAGATCTCCTGCGCCCGGTCCGCGATCCCGTACTCGCCCAGGGGCACGGCAAACGCCCCGAACGTGTTCGTCTCCACCACGTCACATCCCACGTCCAGGAACGAGGCGTGCAGGTCCTCCACCACATCCGGTCGGGTGAGATTGAGGATCTCGTTGCAGCCCTCCAGATCCGGCCCACCGAAGTCGTCGGCACCCAGGTCACGTCGCTGCAGGTTGGTGCCGGTGGCGCCGTCGAATATCACGACGCGGGAGGCGGTCGCCTCCAGATAGGGATGAACTGATGGGGCTTTCGCCATGGCTGCCTCCTGGATTGCTCGCCGCGCTCTCGAGCGCCGCAAGCCCAGGAGGCTCGACGGCAGCTCATCGATCGGGCATTAGCACCTGGCGATCTGCCGCTGGTTGCCGCGGTTTCGTAGGGCCCGTCCCTCCACCGCTCTTGATGAACGCGTACTTACAACATAGCACCACGGCGGGTACCACAGGTGAAACCGCCTTGGCCGCCCTGACGCGGGCCCGGGGATGGTTGACAGGAAGCCTGGCCCTTGGCAATGTCTGGAGACAACGCGCTCATCCAGAGCGGCGGAGGGACAGGCCCTGTGAAGCCGCGGCAACCGACACCTGGATGCACGGTGCCAATGCCTGAGCGATGAGATGCCGGGAGCGGTTCGCCGTTGTCGGCGCTCGGTTGAGCGCGAGCGACAGCGACGGAGGTGCCGGCGATGACCACCCAGCTCCCTTCCAGCCCCCGGCTTCGCTCCACCGGGAGGGATCGGCGATGACCGCCTCACCCCACAACGCCTTCCTGGAGCTGTTCGGCGAGGACGGGACCATGGCTCCGGCGTCCGATCACGCCGACTACCAGCTCCCGGAGGATTCGACCCGGCCGCCCGGAAGGAGCGGTCCGGATCTGTCTGTTCCCCTCGTTCCCCCGGAGCGTCTGTCGGAGAAGCCGCGGACCTAGCGACGCGCCGACCGGCCGAGGGATGTGGGCGCCTGCGGGCTCCTCGTGGCGTGGGTCGGCCGCGACCCCGGCACTAGCAGCCCTCGTCCCGCACCGGCTTGAGATCGATGACGGGCGTACCGTCCACCGCCTCCATGTCCGTCACGCTCAGCTCGGTCCCCGACACCGACGTCACCCGGACGCGATGGATCCCGATCGGGTTGGGGCGGTCCGGAGACCGGGTGGTGAAGACTCCCCGAGTGGGTGCGTCCGGGTCGCCACGGGGATGCACCTGCAGCGTGCTCCGGTCGGCCAGGTGCAGCCAGGTGAACACGAGCATCTCGCTTCCGGCCTCCACGCCTGCCAACCCGGCGGCGTACTCCCGCCCGATCACCAGACGGGCGCCGGGGGCACCCTCCCGGCCCTGCTTGGGTGCCGATGCCCGGTCGGTTATCGGCGACTGCACAAGCCCGATCGGCTCCAACCGGAGCCCTTCAGGTCGGCCCATCGGGGGGCTCAGGTCCGCTTGCGGGCCGCTGCCATGCCCTCGGCGACGCCCACCAGGATGACCGCGGCGATGACCGCCACCACGAAGCCCAGGACGTTGAGCTCGAAGATGTCGCCGGTCCCCAGCAGGTTCGCGATCACCCCGCCCACCACCGAACCGGCCAGGCCGATCAGGAGAGTGGCGAGGAGGCTCAGGTTCTGGGGGCCGGGCCGCACCAGACGGGCCAGCGCCCCGATGATCAAACCGGCGACTATGAATCCGATCACTTCGACTCCTCTTCGTAGGCTCGCCCTTCGGTCACGTGGTATCCCCATGGCGATGGGGTGGCCGCGACCTGGAGCGTCTCACTCGACTCTACGCTTGCGGGCGAGCTGTGCGCACGGGCCATCTGCCCTTGTCGCCAGCTTCCTCCTCACCTCTCAGGGCCTGCCCGCCGATATGTGTTCGTAGCCATACCCGAGTCAGGAGAGGTCGAGTTGGCTAACGCGGGCCCGTTGGCGCGAATGGACACCTGGGAGTTCATCCAGACACTCGTGGACGGCGACACGAGCAGCTGGATGGCCCTGGCCGTGATCGTGGGGACGGTGGTCTTCCTGGCGCTTTACCAGCATGTGACCGGGAAGTCCTTCGTGAAGAGCAGCGAGGAGCGCCGCCGCGCCCGGGCCCGGCGGTCCGGGGTGCTGTGGGAGCGCCGCCGCAGACGGTAGGGAGGAGCAACGCGATCATTCGGCCGCCGGCGTACCCACCGGGATCAGATAGAGGGGGGCGTACCCGGGCGGCAACCGCAGGGTCTCTCTCACCGCCTCGTCGTCGAAGGCGCCGATCGGCACGGCTCCGAGCGAGAGGGCGGTGGCCTGCAGGAGGAGGTTCTGGGCGGCGTGACCGGCCTCGAGGTGGACATATCGCACCGCGCGGTCGCCGTATCTGACCTCGGTGCGGGCGTATTCCCCGGTGATCACGAACACGGCCGGAGCTCCCGCCACCGTCTCCTGCCCGGCCGCTGCCTCCGACAGCGCCTCCCGGGCGCCGCCCTCTCCCATCCGGGCCAGAGCATGCTCATCGGGCCGGTAATGGAAGACCCCATCTGGCACCGCCACATACACGTCGAGCGGATAGAGGGCCCCGGCGGAGGGAGCGGTTCGCCCACCCCATTCTGCGGTCTGACCCTGCGCCGCCCACAGGAGCTGGCCGATCTGAGCGTCGGTGAGGGGTCGGTCCGTGAACTCGCGGATGGAGCGGCGCTCGACCAGGGCCTGCTCCAGGGTGACGGTTCCCTCCCCCTCGGGAGCAGGCAGCGGCGTCGCCGCCCGGGTCGTCTCAGATGCCGGGTCCGGCCCGGCCGAGCAGGAAGCGGCGCCCAGCACCAGCACCACCACGAAGAGCGGGATGAGGACCCGCAAGGCTCCGACCCCTGTCCGGCCCACCCCCATCGACCTCAGGCGCCTTTGCCCCGGTCGTCTCCCGAGACGGCGATGCTCCACCGGGAGGCCACTGCCGCCAGCGCACCGGCCGCGGTGGCAAACGGGGCGACCAGCACCGCCACCACGCCCAGATTCACCGGCAGCTCGACCATCTGGCGGCCGTATCGGTCCCTCACCACGATGTGACGCCGATTGCCCTCCCTCAGGGCAGCGACCACCCTGTCGCCCAACGAGGCGTGGGCCGCGGCTACCCCCGACATCTCACCGTTGGGCGACTCATCCTCAATTGCCGGCTCGCCCTCGATCTCCGCCTGGCGAGACTCCAGAAGCCCGAACAGCGCTCCCCCCGGATCCCGGACGACTGCGAAGACCATCGAGTCCATCGGCTGCGGTGCCACCTCCACGGTCCCGTCCCTCTCGGTCACCAGCCGGCACGCCACCTCTGCGCTCTCCACCCGGAAGTAGGGAAGCCACTGCGAGGGAGCGTCCGCCGGCAAGCCGGGGGGCATGTCCAGCATCCCGGCCACATGCCGACCCTGGACGGAGAAGGTGGTGTGTCCCGATCGGGCATCGAACTCCGCCTCCCACCCGAGGAGCGCCCGATAGAAGGCCTCGGCCGCCGACGGCTTTCGGGTCAACAGGTCGCACCACGCCAGGCCGCCCATCTGCCCGGGGGCGTCGAAGCCGAAATCCGCCGATGCCTGCACCAGAGCGAAGCTGGCTCCGGTCGGATCCAGCATGACCGCCGTTCGCCATCCCTCCGGGATGTCCTCGGGGGGCTCGATCACCACACCACCCAGCTCGGTCGCCCGACGGAGCGTCCTCTCCAGGTCGGCGGCGCGGATGAACACGGTCCAGGTGGCCGGAAGCTGTGTGTCCCCGATCGTGGGAATGTGGGGGGCGATCCCGGCCGCTTTGTGCCCGCCGATCTCGGCCAGGCTTCGCCCGCCGAGGGATGTGTAGGTCCAGCCCAGGACCCTCTGGTAGAAGCTGGACGCCCCCTGCATGTCGGGGGTCGTCAGCTCCACCCAGTCGATGGTGTCGGCCCTGGTCAGCCATGTCGTCATAGCGATCCCTCCTTGGAATTCTCCCCGGACTGGATTACCCGACCCGAAGCGTCCGGGCTAGGGCCATTCGACCTGTGATCGGTGTCCGCCCGAGAGCAGCTGCCCGGGGCAGGTGCTGCGAGCTAGATGCAGTGGTTCCGGGCGTCCTGGATGAGCTCGCCGTCGCGGACTTCGAGGATGCGATCGGTCATCTCCGCCACGGTGCGGTCGTTGTCACGATGAGAAACGCGGTTCTCTGCTCGCGGCTGACCTCCTAGGAGCCCCACCCACCCCGAGGGCCGTCGACACCAGGATCAGGCTCGGGGCTGGGACTGGCGCTGAACTCGACGGGGGGCGAACGAGGAACCCCAGATGGGGAGATAGCCGAAGGCGATGCCCGGACCCACCCCCGTGACTCCCAGGTTGGCGGCCTGAAGGAGGAAGATTCGGCCCCGGCGGTATCAGATTCCCCCGATTGACATGACCGCCCCGACCTAGGAAGATTGGCTAAGCCACCAGAGGTACTTGCCGATCTCTCAGCGAAGTGATGTGAAACCAGATCGGGACCAGGCCCGGGAGAGGGCCGAGGAGCTGGCTCACGCCATCCGCCGCCGGGCGGCCCGGATGGTCTCCCGGCACGGGTTCGGATACCTGGGCCAGGCACTGTCGTCGGCGGAGGCGTTCGGCACGCTCGCCTCCCGCTGGTGGGAGCCGGGCCGGGACGAACTGGTCATCTCGCCCGGCCATTACATCATCTCTGCCTACGCCCTGGGGGCGGAGCTGGGGATCCTGGAGGAGAGCGAGCTCGAGACCTACGGGGAGGACGGCTCCCGGCTGGAAGCGATCGGAACCGAGAGCTCGCCGGTGGTCGATCTCACCTGCGGCTCCCTGGCACAGGGCCTGTCGGGTGCCATCGGCCTGGCGCTGGCGGCCCGGCTCCGGGAGGAAGACAAGACCACCTACGCCTTCCTCTCCGATGGGGAGCTGCAGGAAGGCCAGACCTGGGAGGCGGCCATGTTCGCGGGCCATCACTCTCTCGACCGTCTGGTGGTGATCCTCGACGCCAACAACTCCCAGGTGGACGGGCCCATCGACACCATCACCACGATCGAGCCGATTGCCGACAAGTGGCGGACCTTCGGATGGGAGGCCTTCGACGTGGACGGGCACGACGTGGCCGCCCTCGACGCGGCGCTGGAGTCGGCCGTCGCCTCGGCGCGGCCATCCGTGGTGATCGCCCGCACCTCCACACTGCACGGAGTGGACTCTTTGCCGGACGATGCCGACGGCCACTTCATCAAGCTGCCTCCGGAGGTCGCCCGGGAGGTCTTCGAGGAGCTGGAGGGACCCGATGCGTAGCGCCCCCTACGAGACCCGCATGAAGCCCTACGGGCTCGCTCTCCTGGAGCTGGCCCGGAAGCGCCCCGAGATCCTCTGCCTGAGCGGCGACCTCACCCGCCAGTGTGAGGTCGACATCTTCCAGGAGGAGATCCCGGAGCGGTTCATCCACGGGGGGATGGCGGAGGCGAACATGATCGGAGTCGCCGGCGGCCTGGCCCGGCGGGGCTTCCTCCCCTACGTGCACACCTTCGGGGTGTTCGCCACACGCCGTGTCTACGACCAGATAGCGATGGCAATCGCCTACCCGGATCTGCCTGTGAGGATCGTGGGCTTCATGCCCGGGATCTCCAGCCCGGGAGGGCCGAGCCACCAGGCCATCGACGACGTCGCCCTGATGCGAGCCCTGCCCAACATGACCGTGGTGGACGTGGCCGACGCCACCGAGACCCGCCAGGCGGTGGAGGCGATCGCCGACGCTCCCGGCCCGGTCTACCTCCGCCTCAAGCGCGGCGAGATACCCGTCCTCTTCGACGACGACCACCGATTCGACCTGGGACGGGCCCAGGTCCTCAGAGAGGCGGGAGCGGAGGGCAATGTTTCGATCATCGCCTCCGGGATGATGGTGGCGGCCGCCGCGGCCGCCGCCGACGTGCTCGAGGACAGCGGGGTTGGTGTCACCCTCCTCAACGTGCCGGTGATCAAGCCCCTCGACACAGACACGATCGTCGCCGCCACCCGTCGCTCCAGCCTGGTGATCACGGCGGAGAACCACACCGTCATCGGGGGACTGGGATCGGCCGTGGCAGAGGTCCTGGCCGAGAACCCCGTACCGGCGCCGCTGCGGCGGGTGGGGATCCCCGACGTCTTCGCCAAGGGGGCCAAGTCGGCCCCGTACCTGTTCACCGAGTACGGGCTGTCGACGGCCCGACTGGTCGCCACCGCATGGCAGGGCCTGGGCCGCCGCGGGCCGGTGCCGGAGGTGCCCACCGTGGCCGCCTCCGACGACGCCTACGCTCCCGTGTAGCTCCCTCCCCTCCCCGGTCCCGTCCGGCCGGAGGCATCAAGTCCCCCAATCAAGAGGAATCAGCGATGGTCACACTCTCCCCCCGCCCCAAGATCGGCTGGATCGGCACCGGCCGCATGGGATACGCCATGGTGCAGCGACTGCTCAAGGCCGGACACGACGTATCGGTCTGGAACCGCACCCGCTCCAAGGCGGAGCCCCTGACCGAGGAAGGCGCCACCG
>JBKHJQ010000096.1:0-7836 GCA_046538055.1 Actinomycetota bacterium | reverse complement strand
GGGTGGGCGTGGCCCACAACCCGGTTTCCAACATGATCCTCGCCTCCGGCGTCTGCCCTGTCACCGAGCTGCTATCGGCCGGCGTGGCGGTGGGGATCGGAGTGGATGGCCCCGCCTCCAACGACCGCCAGGACATGCTGGAGGCGATCAAGCTGGCCGTCCTGTTGCAGCGGGTCGACCGCCTTCAGGCCACGGCCCTCACCGCCCGGGAGGCCCTGGAGATGGCCACCATCGGTGGGGCCGCCTCCCTGGGCCGAGACGATGAGCTGGGATCGCTGCAGCCGGGCAAGGCCGCCGACCTGGTCGTCTTCGACGGCGACGATCCCGCCCTGGCCAACGTCTACGACCCGTTCGACTCGGTGGTGTTCTGTGCGGGCCCCTCCCAGGTCAAAGAGGTCTGGGTGGCGGGGGAGAGGTCGGTCGAGGACGGCAGGATCGTCCGGGTGGACGAAGCCGAGATCGTCGCCCGCTCCCGGCCGGTGTCCCGCCGCCTGCTGGAGACCGCCGGGGTGGTCTAGGGCGTCCGGCGCCTCCCGGGGCCGTGCGGCTTCGGGTACGTCGCCTACCGCCCGCCGGGGGGAAGGTCCTCGACGATCCAACCCCACAGACCCCAGCCAGCCTCCACGTAAAGCCACAGCACGGCCAGAGCCACGGGTGCGGCCGCCAGCACCCACCATGACCGCCTCCGCGTGAGTCGGTAGGCGATCCCCAGGCCCCCGAGCCATCCTCCCCACAGCGGCACCAACCAGAGGCCGGGCACGAGGAGAAGCCCCCCGAGCACGTAGGCCAGACCCACCATGGCGTAGGCCACGAACCCGACGTAGGCCACCACCCGCGGAGCGGATTCAGCCTTCGACTTCCGATCGACATGTGCCTGCACGACGTCCCCTGCCCTGATTCAGATCGTCCAGCCTCAGGATGGGATCCGGACTTCGTTCGCGCCAGTGCCCAACGTCCCGACCGCCGAGCGAGGACGGCGATCTCCGATGGCGGAGGCCGAAGGTGGTGACAGTTGGCGGCAACCGGCGGGACGCAACCGGATCGTGGTGGACCTCACGGCTACGGTGCCCGGGCATGGACAAGCTCCGTGCAGTGCGTGCCACATTCGAGCAGGGCTGGAACCGACAGAGCTTCGAGGAGGTGGAGAGCATCCTGGCTGAGCCCTTCCTCTTTCATATCGGTGGTTCCACCCGGACCATGGCCCTCGACGAGTTGCGGGAAATAGTCAGGCAATGGCACATCGGGTTTCCGGACCTGCATTTCGACCTGCACGCCGTCGTCGCCTCGGGAGAGCATGCCGCCGCCCACGCGACACTGCGCGGCACTCATCGAGGTGTGTGGGGTGATCTCGAGCCGACGGGAAGATCCATCGATGCCGAGCACATGTTCTTCTTCCGGTTCGAAGGCAGTTGGATTGTCGAGGTGTGGGAGCTTCTCGACCGCTCCGAGCTGCGTCGGCAGCTGGTGGACGATCCGGGACCTGCATAGAGCACGCATGCCGAGCCCGAGGTCCCGCGGGTGCGCGATTTCGCCACCATCGTCGTGCGCTCGGGACCGACGCCCTCGACCCCGTCCCGGGGCTAGCGGCCGATCAGGTATCCGACGGCGGCGGCTGCGAAGCTGAGCGGACCCGACAGGAGCAGGTTCCAGGCGGCGTACCCCCAGGCCCGGTCCTCGATGAGCCGGAGCGTCTCGTAGGTGAATGTGGAGAAGGTGGTGAACGCCCCCAGGAAACCGGCCCCTCCCCAGACGGGCACCCACTCGGAGAGATGGCCGGCGAGAGCGAGACCGACAACGAGGCCGAGCAGGAAGGAGCCTGAGACGTTGACGATCAGTGTGCTCATCGGGAAGGGGCTCCGCTGACGGGGAGCGAGGAGTCCCTCGAGCTGGTAGCGGGCCAGAGCCCCGAGACCACCACCGATGGCGAGACCGAGGATGGTCACCCCTCGGCCTCCTGATCGGCCTGGTACTTGCGGATCTCGACACGTTCGACCGTGACCAATCCCTCGTTCACCATCTCGTCGGCGACAGTCAGGAACTCCTCGATCCTGTCGGGGGTGTCCACCAACTCGATCACGATGGGCAGGTCCTCGGATAGGCGCAGGATTCGAGCGGTGTGGACCACAGAGCTGGCACCGAAGCCTTCGATCCCCCGTAGGACGGTTGCGCCGGCGAGACCCATCTCGCGGGCCCGGTGAACCAGTGCCTCGTAGAGCGGTCGCCCCTCCCAGTGGTCGGACTCCCCGACGAAGATCCTGACCAGCCTTGCTTCGCCCCCGGCTCTCATCTTCTCTCCTTCCTCAACGGGTTCCGCGACCGTCCCAACCACATGCCCAACGCCGCCGCCATCTGCCCGACCACCAGGGTCGCTATCCAGTAGCCCGTGGCCAGTCCGAGCAGTCGAGCTTCGATGAGCTGGACACCTTCCAGCGCCATGGTCGAGAAGGTGGTGTAGGAGCCCAAAAGCCCGATCGCCAGGAAACTGCGGAGATGTCCGATCCGGGCGACCCGTTCGATCAGGACCACACCGATCAAGCCGAGCATGAAGGCACCCGTGACATTGACCAGCAGAGTCTCCCACGGAAAGCCCCCAGGGGCCGTCGGGATCACCTCGCCGATCCACCAACGAGCCAACGTGCCCAGGACTCCACCTACCACCACGGACGCCGATCGCATCACGCTGCCTCCTCACACGAGAACCACTCTGGGAGGTGGGAGCCATCAGCCTGGGAGGTGATCAACGGCGGCCCCATCGCCGACCACACCCGGCCTGTCCGATGGCTGAGACTCACAGCGAGAAGGCGGCGAACGCAGGTCGCTCAGTCCCCGTTGGCCGCCTGTCCCACCCGGGCCAGGAACGTGGCGGATGAGGCAGGGTCCAGCTCCCATTCGATGAGGATGGGGTGGGGGACACGGTCCAGTACGTCGGGTTCGAGCTGGGCGGCGTTGGTGTAGACCACCGCGTCATACTCGGTGAGGGCCTCGGGGTCGTCGTTGAGGGAGTGGTGGGTGGCCACCTCGCCGGGGAAGAACTGGCGGGTGAGAGACAGCATCCGCTCCATGCCCCGGTCGGTGGGCGCCGACACGACCACCCGGGTGGACGGATCCAGGGTGGCGAGGCGGCGCAGCCCCTGGGGGGAGGGATGGAAGTTGAGCTCCACCACCTTGGAGTAGTCCTGCACCCGGTCCTTCAGGTCGGCGATGTGGAAGAGGGGCACGGCAATCACGTCGAACTGCTCCTCACTCGATTCGGGCAGGTCGTCCAGGAGGAGAGGAATCAGGTCTACGCCGGTGGCGTTGGTGATCATCTGGGCCATGTGCTCGAGGTCGATCGTGTTGCACTCCATGAACACGACCTTGGGGTCGGCGAACACCTCGTCCAGCTTCTCGTCCACCAGGTCCCGCGCCTGGACGCGGGACATCCCCGACGTGCGGAGGCCCATCAGCACCTTCTTCAAGGACTCGGCGTCTCCGGACCGTCCCGAGGGCATCAGGGGAGTCTCGAGGGCGGCGACATAGGTCCCCTGCCGGGGGACGGTGCGGACGATCCCGGCCTGGGCCAGACGATGGAGGGCACGGTCGACGGTGGACGGGTTGGAGTGGAACTCGTCTGCCATGGAGCGCACCGACGGGAGCCGGCTGCCCACCTGGAACTCGCCGCTCCTGATCCGTTCGATCAGGAGGCGCTGCACGTCGTCGACGCTGAGGGGACGGCTCATGGCCTCATCCCCGACGCCACAGTGAGCGGGGGATCGAACCCCTGCATCGACACCTCCTCTAGTCCGGCTTCCGCCATCATCTCCGTTAGCTCTGCACGAGGGTAAGCGTTGCCGCCCGTTTCCACAGTCATCATCAGGTCGAAGAGGGGGCCGAAGCCACCCGGGCCCGTGTCTGCCGCGAAGTCGTTCACGACCACGCATCCTCCCGCCCTCACAGCCCTGGCGGCCCTCTGCAGCAGGTCCACGGCCTGGTCACGGTCGAGGTCGTGGACGAAATGCGACACCAGGGCGGCGTCGAAGGCCTCCGGTTCCACCCCGCAGGAGTCGTGCGTGAACACGTCGCAGGCCACCACGGTCACTCCCGTGTCCTCCAGGTCTCGCCGTGCCCACCTGGCCACCGGCTCCAGATCCACCAGCGTCACCTCCGAGCCCGCCTGCTCCAGAAGCCGGCTGTAGGAGCCGAGGCCGCCTCCGATATCCACCACCCTCCTGTCCGGGGCGAGTTGGGGTAGGGAGGCCAGCGGCGGGCCTGTGCGTCGGGCCAGGACGTCGAGGGCCCGCAGGAAGCCGTGCGCCTGGTCGGGGTCGGTCTCCAGGCGCTGACGCCAGGGCGCCAGCCGGGGTCGTCCCGTGGTCATCGACTCCGCCAGGTCCGTCCAGACCCGGGCGAAGAACGCCTCCTTCTCCACCACCGCCGCCAGCTCCCCGTCCAGCTCCCTTGCCGCGAACTCCGAGCTCACGAAACCCTCCGGGAGGCGGGAAACGAGGCCGAGCCACTCCAGCGCCGCCAGCAGCTTGACGAGGGGCTCCTCGGTGACCTCCAGCTCCTCCGCCAGCTGGGGCGCGGCCCGGGGGCGGTCCGGCGACAGGGCGCCGAAGACGCCCATCCGGGTGGCGGCCGAGACGACGGCGGCCGGCTGGTAGCCGGTGATCACGTCGATGAGCTGGTGGATGTCCTGGATCATCGTCATCTCCTCATGGTTCGGTACAGCTCCAGGCCGGCGCGCAGCGAAGCGACTCGCCCGCCCCGGCTGCGGCGGCGCCTGCCGCCGTGCAGGTCCTCCAGGACCGCGGCGGCCGCGTTCTTCCCCGGCAGGCCCGACAGGCCCCCGCCCGGATGGGTGCCCGCTCCCGACAGGTACAGCCACCACAGGGGGCTGCGATGGGCCCCGGCCCCGCGGGGACGCCACCCCAGGAGCTGGTCGAGTGTGAGGTCCAGGTGGTTGGGGTTCCCGGTGGCGGATCCCAGCCGCCTGGCCCAGCCGACAGGACCGGTGATGGCGACCTCCACCGCCCGGGAACGGAGATCGGTCCCGGTCATGGCGGCGAAGCCCTCCAGGATCCGCTGGGCGGCATCCTCCTCCATCCCGTGGGTCCATTCCCCGGTGGCGGGCCGCAGCGGCACGAACGCCGACATCCACATCACCGACCCGCCGGGCGGGGCAGCGGCGGGGTCCGTCTCGGAGGGGCTGGCCCACATGAACGCCGTCCCGGTCGGGACCCTGCCCGCCAGGACGTCCCCGTAGCTGCGGTGGAGGGCGTCCACGTCGGATTGGACCATCCACAGCGCCCCGGGGGCGGCCTCCAGCGGTCCCAGCGGCACCCGGGCGTCCAGGGCCACGTCCACCTTGAGCTCCCCCACGTTGAGGGAGCCGTCGTGGGTGTCCCCGGCGATGTCCCGAAGCGACGGGGGAGGGGCGTCCACCAACCCGGTGGTGCGCCGCACGTCGATGGTGGAGACGACACGGCCGGCGTCCACCGTGCTGCCTCCGGCCAGGCGGATGCGGCGGCAGCGACCCAGGTCCTCGATTCCCTCCACCGCTGAGTCGACCATCAGCTTCCCGCCGGCGGCTTCCAGCGCCCGGACGAGAGCCTCGATCAGGGCAGCCGATCCCCCCTCCGGCCGGGCCGGGCTGGTGCCGGCGGAGGCAGGGAGGAGCAGGGCGAAGGATCCCGTGCCCGGCATGAAGGAAGGGACCTGGGAGTGGGAGGCGTGCATCGACAACGCGCTGATCAGGTGAGCATCGGTCAGGTGCCGGCGGAGGACACTGTCGGCGGAGGAGACCATCAGACGCATCAGCTCGTCACCTTGGGGGAGGCTGCGGAGGGCGGCGGCCAGGGCGGTGAGCGTGGGCGGCACGCCGAAGTCGTCCAGCAGGTCGAAGAGGAGCGAGCCCAGCCGGGCAAGATGCAGGTACCCGTCCAGGTCCCCGGTGGGATCCAGGGCATGTTCCAGCTCGGCGCGGTCCACGGGGAAGGTGAGGGTGGTGCCGTCACCGAAGGCCGCCCCCACCGCGGTGGAACGGGTGCGGTAGCGGAGGCCGTGCTCCTCCAGGCGCAGCTCCCGGGCCACGTCCAGGATCTGGGAGTGGTCGATGGCACCGCGTTCCAGGCGGTGACCGGTGGGCAGGGCCTGGGTCCAGATGCACCCACCCGGCTCGGAGTTGGCCTCCAGGACGACCACATCGGCGCCCTCCCGGGCGAGAACCAGTGCGGCTACCAGCCCGTTGTGGCCGCCCCCGATGACCGCTACGTCGTGGACAGCCATGAAACACCCCGGGCAGCCAGCCCGGAGGCGGCGGCCAGCTTGGCCGCCAGCGGGCGGCACCGCTCCACCTGGCCTCCCTCGTCCAGGTCCGCGAGCTCGCCCCCCGAGAGCACCCGGTTGCCTGCGATCCACACGTCGGAGACCGAGCGGGGAGATGTGCAGTAGACGAGCTGCTGATAGGGGTCGTGGATGGCGGCCAGCTCCACGGTGCCTCCGAACAGGGCCAGATCCGCCTCCTTTCCCTCCTCCAGGGAGCCCACGCGGTCCTCCAGGCCCAACGCCCTGGCACCTCCCCGGGTCGCCATCTCCAGGGCGTCGGTCGCCGAGATGACTGCCGGGTCGGTGTGGTGGACCTTCTGGAGCAGGGCGGCCATCTTCACAGCCTCCAGCATGTTCTGGCTGTCGTTGGATGCCGCCCCGTCGGTTCCAATCCCGACGGGGATCCCGGAGTGCCGCAGCCGGGATACGGGGCAGACGCCGGAGGCGAGGATCATGTTGGCGACCGGGTTGTGAGCTACACCCACGCCCCGGTGGGAGAGGAGCTCGATGTCGCGTTCGGTCACCCAGATGGCGTGGCCGGCCAGGAGCGGCACCTCCAGGAGCCCGATCTCCTCGGCGTGGTCGATGGTGCGCCTTCCCCAGCGGAGCGAGGCGGACACCAGCTCCTCCCGCACTTCCGCAAGGTGGGTGTGGACGCCCCATCCCCGTTGCCGGCACAGATCCAAGCCCGCCTCCAGCAGGTCGTCGGATTGGCCCAGGAGGGTGCCTATCCCGTAGCGGAAGGTGACGCGCTCGGTCCGCTCGGCCGCGGCGGCCAGGCCGTCGTGTTCCTCCAGGATCTCCTCCACCGTCAGGGCCCGCATGTCGGTGGGCCCGTCCAGGGCGTTCTCGGCCCCGAACGACACCACCCCCCGCAACCCGGAGCGTTCCAGTCCGGCCACAACCCCGAGCGAGGCGAGCGAGCCGGGGGAGGAGTGGACGAACATGTCGTTGACAGTGGTCACGCCCGAGCGGATCATCTCGATCGACTTCAGGACCGTTCCCTCCTCGGCCATCTCCGCGGTGAGATGCTCACCCACCGGGCCGACGATCCTGTTGCCCCACTCGTACAGGGTGAGCTCCGATCCCATTCCCGGGATGAGGGCCTCCGACATGTGGCCGTGGGTGTTCACGAACCCGGGTGTGAGGATTCCCCGGCGGTCGCCGACCACCGTCGCCTGGGGATGGGACCGCCTCAGCTCGGGATAGCGGCCCACCCCGGTGATGGTGGAGCCGTCCACGAGGACGGCTCCGTCCTCGATGTCTCCGGCCGGTCCCATGGTCAGGACCCAGCCGGCCCGGATGAGGGTGGCGCTCACCGCCCCGCCTTCTGTTCGGCCAGGGAGCTCCGCAGTGCCCCGATGAGCACGTCGATCTCCGCTTCCTCCACCACCAGAGGCGGGGCGATGCGGATGGTCCCGCCCGAGTTGAGCACGGAGCCGACGATGACCCCCCGCTCGGCGAGCATGTTCACCAGCGGCTGGGTGGACTCCTCGGGGGCGACGTCGATGGCGTACCACAGCCCCAGGC
>JBKHJQ010000095.1:0-7857 GCA_046538055.1 Actinomycetota bacterium | reverse complement strand
CCCTCGGGGTGGGATGCATGGCGACTGGGGCCGCTCGATCCCGCCGACGCCGACATGCTTCGCCGCTTGGCCGATTCCCTTCCCCCGCCCGCTCACGCCATTCCCATCCCCGGCTCCCGGCCGCTGCAGATGATGTCTCCTTCGGCGGCCGTGGGCGCCTTCACCGGGGCGGTGGCCGACCTCCTGCCCCGCACCGCCGCCGCCGTCACCGTGGCGGGGGCGGCTCCCTATGCGGCTCGCTTCCCCTCCCCGGTCGAGGTGGCCGCCGGATGGCTGACGGAACTGGCGGAAGCCGACCGGGAGGCCGCCGTGACGCTGCGCCTGGCGCCACCTTCCGACATCGAAGGAGCGTTCCGGGCGGAGCTGGTGCTCACCAGCCGGACCGACCCCAGCCTGGCCGTGGAGGCCCGCGAGCTGTGGGAGGCACCGGAGGTGGTGCTGGCCCGGATGGGCGACGCCGAGCGAGCCCTGCTTGTAGGGCTGCGGCGGGGCGCCCGGGTGTGGCCGCCACTTTCCCGCCTCCTGGACGAGCCGGCCCCGGCAGAGATGATCCTCAGCGACGGGGAGGTCGACCAGCTCCTGGGCCCGGCGGTGGAGGACCTGGCCTCCGCCGGCATCTCGGTGCTGTGGCCCAAGGAGCTGGTCACCGACGTGACGGTGCGTCCCACCGTCACCACCCCCTCCCCGGCGGCGGTGACGGGAGCGGGGCTGTCCCTGGAGTCGCTCCTGGAGATGCGCTGGGAGGCGAGTGTGGACGGGGAGCCGCTCACCTCCGAGGAGATGGAGTCGCTGGTGGAGGCCAAGAGGCCACTGGTGCGCCTGCGTGGCCGGTGGGTGAGCGCCGATCCCGAGCGCCTGGCCCGGCTGCGGGACCGTCGTCAGATCCGGGCAGGTCAGGCGCTGGCGGCGGCGCTGGGAGGCGAGCTGGTGGTGGACGGCGAGACCGTGGAAGCGGAGGTAGGAGGCCCGGTCGCCGAGCTGGCGGGGCGCCTCCGGGACCTGGGCCGGGGACGGGACCTCTCCGAGCCGGCCGGCCTCACCGCCCGGCTCCGCCCCTACCAGCGCCGGGGGCTGGCGTGGCTGGCCGAGATGGCCGAGCTGGGGCTGGGCGGGATCCTGGCCGACGACATGGGATTGGGCAAGACGCTCCAGGTCCTGGCCCTCCACCTCCGGCGAGGCGGCCCCACCCTCGTGGTCTGCCCCGCATCGCTCATCGGCAACTGGGAGAGAGAAGCAGAGCGCTTCTCCCCGGAGGTTCCGGTCCGTCGCTACCACGGCGCCGGGCGCACCCTGGCGGACTTGGTGGAGGGCGAGATCGTCCTCGCCACCTACGGGATCACCCGCCGGGACGGTGATCTGAGAGAGGTCGACTGGGACCTGGTGGTGGCGGACGAGGCGCAGGCGATGAAGAACCCGCTGGCGCGTACCGCCCGGGCGCTGCGGCGTCTCCCCTCCTCCGCCCGTTTCGCTCTCACAGGCACTCCGGTGGAGAACCGTCTCAGCGACCTGTGGGCCATCCTGGACTGGACGACTCCCGGGCTGCTGGGCCCGCTGGAGACGTTCCGCCGGCAAGTGGCCGTCCCGGTGGAGCGTCACCGCGACCCCGACGCCACCGCCGCCTTCTCCTCGCTGATCCGCCCGTTCGTGCTCCGCCGCCGCAAGACCGACCCGGCTATCGCCCCCGAGCTTCCCGAGAAGACCGAGACCGACAGGTTCGTGCCGCTCAGCGACGAGCAAGCCACGCTGTACCGGGCGGTGGTGGCGGAGGCCCTGGATGAGATCGCGGAATCGGAAGGCATCTCCCGTCGGGGGCTGGTCCTGAAGCTGCTGACCTCCCTCAAGCAGATCTGCAACCACCCCGCCCAGTACCTGGGCCAGGAGGCGCCGCTCCGGGGGCGGTCCGGAAAGCTGGACGCGGCCACGGAGCTCATCGAGGTGGTGGTGGACGAGGAGGACGCCGCCCTCGTCTTCACCCAGTACGTGGCGATGGGCCGCCTGCTGGAACGGCACCTGGCGGAGCGGGGAATGCGCACCGCCTTCCTGCACGGCTCAGTGCCGGTGGGCCGCCGTCAGCAGCTGGTCGACAGCTTCCAGTCGGGCGAGGTCGACGCCTTCGTGGTGTCGCTCAAGGCGGGAGGGACGGGCCTCAACCTCACCCGGGCCACCCATGTCATCCACTACGACCGCTGGTGGAACCCGGCGGTGGAGGACCAGGCCTCGGACCGGGCCTGGCGGATCGGCCAGGCCCGGGCGGTGCAGGTGCACCGCATGGTGTGCGAGGGCACGGTGGAGGAACGTGTCGCCGTGGTCCTAGAGCAGAAGCGGGAACTGGCCGACGCCGTCGTGGGTGGCGGGGAAGGCTGGATCACCGAACTGGACGACGGGGATCTGGCCGCCCTGGTGGCTCTGGGCGGGGAGGACCGCTGATGGCTCGGCGGTTCGGCTCGACGTGGTGGGGCCAGGCCTGGATCGAGGCTCTCGAGCAGCGGGCTCGCCTCGATCCCAACCGCCTTCCCCGGGGACGCACCTACGCCCGCCAGGATCGGGCCGCCGGGGTGCAGTCCCTGCCCGGGGAGATCCGGGCGGCGGTCCAGGGCAGCCGGCCCAGCCCCTACCGGGTTCGGGTGGGCGTGCGCCGGTTCACCGACGACGAGTGGGACCGGTTCCTGGGGGCGGTGGCCGCCCGGGCCGGTCATGCTGCCGCCCTCCTGGACGGAGAGCTGGAGCCGGGGATAGTGGAGGACGCCGCCGCCGCCGGAGTGGAGCTGCTGCCCGGTCCCGGCGACCTCGACCCGAGGTGCTCCTGTCCCGACTGGGCTGTCCCCTGCAAGCACGCCGCCGCGGTGTGCTACCTGATGGCCGACGAGTTGGACGCCGACCCCTTCTCCCTACTGGCATTGCGCGGCCGGTCCCGCGCTCAGGTCCTGGACGAGCTGCGCCGCCTTCGCTCCCCGGCCCGGTCTGCCCCCGCCCCGGTTGCGGCGCCGACGGGCGAGGACACCATCCGGGCCGCCGAGGCGTGGAAGCGCGTTCCCGCCGAGTTGCCCGCACCGCCGCGCCCCCGGCCCCATCCGGGCATCCCCGCGGTGTGGCCCACCGATCCGCCCCCCGATGCTCCCTTCACCGCCGCCGGCCTGGAGCGGCTGGCGGCCGACGCCGCGTTGCGGGCCTGGTCCGCCAGCCGGGGAGACTCGACCAGCGGCTTGACCGACGACTACGAGACCGACCTCACTCGGCGGGCCGCCCACACCCTCGGCACGGACGGCTGGCGGGAGCTGGCGGCCGCGGCCGGGGAGAGCCCCCGCCGCCTGGCCCGGCGGGCAGCCGCCTGGAAGGTAGGCGGGACGGCTGGCGTCCGGGCCCAGGAGGAACCGCCCTGGCGGCCCGATCCCCGGACGATGGCAGCCGCCCGTTCCGCCCTGGTGGAGGCAGGCGCCCCTCCCACCCGCCTGCGGGTCCGTCTCAACACCCTCTCGGTGGGGGACGTCCAGATCCGTCTCGCCACGGACGGCAGCTGGTGGAGGCTCCGGCGCCGGGGCGGAGCTTGGGAGCTGGACTCCCCGCCCGCCTCCGAGCCCGATGACCTCTGGATCTAGGAGGCCCGGAGAGGGAGAGAGCCAGCGGTCGGGTGCCGCTCCCAGTAGAGCAGGTTATCGAGGTTCGCCTTGAGCCGCCAGGAGCTCGAGGCTCTAGGGAGCCAGTGCCCGGCTCAGGCGCTCGACGATCTCGGTGAGGATGGCAGGGGTGGTGGCGAAGTTGAGCCGGGCATGGCCGGCTCCTCCCACGCCGAATGGGGCACCCCCGGTGAGGGCGACCCGGGCGTTCACCAGCGACCAGGAGGCGGGGTCGTCCAGTCCGTAGGGCCGGAAGTCCAGCCAGGCCAGATACGTCCCCTCCGGAGGGACGTACCCGAGCCGGGGCAGGTGGGCGGCGAGGAGCTCGGTGAGTAGATCCCGGTTGGCGTCGAGGCGGGCGGTGATCGCGTCCAGCCACTGGCCGCCCCGCCGGTAGGCGGCGGCGTTGGCCACCAGCCCGAGGGTGCTGACCCCCACCTTGTCCGGTGTGTAGTAGGCGGTCCAGGCGTCCAGGTCGGAGTCCGAGGTGAGCACGACCTGGGCGCATTTCAGCCCGGGGACATTCCACGCCTTGGAGGCGGAGGTTACGGTGACGACCGTGTCCGGGTCGAGGGAGGCGGCCACCACGTGCCGGCGGTCGGCGCGGATGAGGGGGGCGTGGACCTCGTCGGCGATGACCCGGGCCGAATGGGATGAGGCCACCTCCACCACCCGACCTACCTCCTCGGGGGTGAGCACCCTCCCGGTCGGGTTCCAGGGGTTGCAGAGGACCAGCGAGCCCGCTCCCTCCCGGAAGGCCCGGGCGATGGCGTCCAGGTCCAGGCGGTACCGTCCGTCGGGCCCGGGGAGGCAGGGCACCTCCACCAGCTCCCGGCCGGCCCGTTCCACCATGGAGAAGAACGGGAAGTACACGGGGGTATGGAGGATCACCGCAGAGCCGGGGGCGGTGAGATGGATGATGGCGCGGCGGATCCCCTCCACCACGTCCGGGGCGGGCACGACCCGTTCGGGGGCGACGTCCCAGCCGAAGCGGTCCTTCCAGAATCCGCACGCCGCCCGGGCAGCCGAGCGGTCCAGGTCCGGGTAGAAGTAGCCGGTGTCGCCCCGCTCCACCGCCGCCCGCAGAGCATCGGCGATGGGGGGAGCCAGCCCGTAGTCCATCTCCGCCACCCAGGCCGCCAGGACGTCCTCGGGATAGGCGGTCCATTTGAGCCCGCCCCGGGCCCGCAGCCGGGCAGGGGTCGTCGTCTCGTCCAAGGTCCCCCCGAGACTAGGTGAGCGATCCCACACGGGATGGAAGGGGTCGGCGACCGTCCCCGATCACCACAGCTAGTCGAAGAAGCGGCGGCGCCCCACCGGTCCGGTCGCCACCTCCAGGTCGAGGCGCATCCGCCTCGTGCCCTCCGTCACGCTCTCCACCACGGCCGGGGCTTCGCCGCAGTGGGGACATGCGGCCCGGCCGCCGGCGTGCCAGTCGGTGGAGCAGTGCCAGTGCTCACAGGCCGGGCAGAACCCCCACAGAGCGTCGAGGAAACCGGGGATCATCCGACCGGGGAGTCCTGGCTCTCCGCCGCTTCCAGCTCGTCCAGCAGCCGCCGCCCCATCATCATCGGGCCATCACTCTTGATGTGCACCTCCTGGTACCGCCCGTCCGCGTACCCGAACATCTTCTGCTGCTCCTCCAGGGCCCACCAGTCCTCTTTCACGACGGTAGGTGCGGTCTCCATCAGCACGTCCAGCAGCGACCGGGACGGATCCTTGGCCCACCGGCTCCCCGCCGGGGTGTTGATCGAGCGACGCCACACCAGATGTGAGTCGTCCACAGGGGTGATCGTCTGGTAGAGGACGAACGACCTCTCCTCCGGTGTCCCCAGGCCGCCGGGTGGCGCGACGGCGATGATGACGTGGAACATGGCGGGGCCCACCATGCGGTGGGTCTGGAGCTGGTCGCCGAACTCCACTCCGAATCTGTCCACCGTCATGGGCGGGAACTGGAAATCCTTGCGGGGCCGGTATGTGGCGATCACCGGGATCCCACGCTCCACCGATCGCTCGATCTCCACGGGGACCTCGGCGTCGGCCCGGCTGCCGATGTTGCCGGAGTGGAGAGGGTAGAAATGCGTGAGGTCGAGGAGGTTCTCGATCAGGAGCCGGGCGGCTGCGGCTACGTGCATGGGCTCCGTGTTGCCGGTCTCCCATTCGTCGGAGCCGATCTCGGGAGTGGGAGGGGGTTGCTGCTCCTCGGCCCGGCCGGGATCTCCCGGCCATACCCACACCAGCCCGTCCTGCTCGATGGTGGGGTACTTGTAGATCCGGGCCCGGGCCGGAAGGCGGTCGGAGCGTTCCCGCAGGGCGGGGATGTCGACGCAGCGGCCGGTCAGGTCGTAGGCGAACCCGTGGTAGGGGCACTGGAGGATGTCTCCCTCCAGGATCTTGCCGTCCCAGAGGGGGAACCGCTTGTGAGCGCATCGGGCGTCGAAGACGCCCACCTCGCCGTCTTCGGACCGCCACGCCACCATGGGCTGGCCCACGATGGTCATCCCGGTGGGCCGGCCGGTCTCGAACTCGGATGAGAACCCCGCCGCGTACCAGCAGTTCGTGATCATGAGATCCTCCCTTCCTCGTCGTCGGACCCTACCAGCACAAACGGTTGTGCGCCCGGGATCAGCGCGACAGGTACAGCTCCAGTGTGGATCGATGGGCGACCAGCACCGGCCGGTGATTCAACAGCTCGTTCTCGATGGGGGGCACCTCTTCGATGGGACCGGACACGGTCAGGCTCACTCCGGAGGGGTGGCGGTAGACACACCGCTCCGATCGGGAGCCGAAGCGCTCGACACCGTCGACTTCTGTCTCCACCCGCTCACACAGCTCCTCGATGCCCAGGTCGGACACGTAGTAGTGGCTGACACGGGGACAGCTCCCCATGAAGCAGATCCGGTCACCGGCCGAGTACTCGCCCACGTAGGTCAGCCCGGCGGGCAGCTCGATCCGGTCCAGCCGGGCCCCCAGCGCGCGGTGAGGGGCCGTCCACCACCACCAGATCCCCGCCACGGCCAGGACCGTGACCGCCAGGGCGATCCACCATCCCGTCCGGCGGCGCCCCGGGCGGCCGGGCCCGTTCGTCTCCGAGCTCATCCCGGGATGATGCCAGGGGCCTCCTCCTCCCGCCTGCCCGACGGAGGAAGCTGCCGGGGCGCCGGATCAGAGCACCCGGGCGATGCGGTCCAGGCCCTCGGTGATGTCCGGTTCGGCCGCGGCCAGCGAGACCCGGACGGCACCCTCCCCCTGGCGCCCGAACGTCGAGCCGGGGGCCACCGCCACTCCCTGTTCGGTGACGAGCCGCCGGCAGAATCCCATCGGATCTCCGATCCTCCTTCCCAGCGGCAGCCACAGGTAGAAGGCACCCTCCGGGTGCAGATGGGGCAGGCCCAGACGGTCGGCGGTGGTGACGGCCCGGTCCCGGCGAGCCCGGTAGGTGTCGCGCATGTCGGCGATGAAGTCCTGGGGCCCTTCCAGTGCCGCCACGGCCGCCTTCTGGGCGGGGCCGTTGACGCACGCCACCAGGGCCTCCTGCATCTTGGTGAGCGTGGCGACGACCGCCTCCGGCCCCGACACGTACGCCACCCTCAGCCCCGTCATGGCGTACGTCTTGGAGAACGAATGCACAGACACCACCCGGTCGGGATGGGTGGCGGCGGCGGAGGGGGCCACCTCTCCCGAGAAGACGATCTGGTCATAGCATTCGTCGGAGACGAGCCACAGGTCGTGGCGCTCGGCCAGCTCCGCCAGCGCACCCATCCGGTCGCCGTCGATCACCGTACCCAGCGGGTTGGACGGGCTGTTCACCACCAGCATCCGGGTCCGGTCGCCGATGGCGGACTCGATCCTGTCGGGGTCGGGGAGGTAGCCGTCCTCGGCGGCCAGCGGGTAGGTGACCGGGATCGCCCGGGCGATCCGGGCGGCCATGGCGTAGTTGGGCCAGCCCGGGTCGGGGACCAGGATCTCGTCGCCCGTCTCGGTCAGCCCCAGCATCACGGCGGACAACCCCTGCATCGATCCCGCGGTGATCAGCACCTGATCCGGATCCACCGGGATGCGGTTGACCCGTCCCAGCTTGGCGGCGCATGCCTCCCGCAGCTCGGGGATGCCGGCGTTGGGGGTGTAGCCGGTCTCCCCGGCCAGCACCGAGTCGGCCATCGCCTGGAGGATGTGGCGGGGCGGGATCCGGTCGGGCTGGCCGACCTCCAGGCGGATGACCGGTCCCTCCTGGGCCCAGGCC
>JBKHJQ010000094.1:0-7864 GCA_046538055.1 Actinomycetota bacterium | reverse complement strand
GGCCCAGCCCGGCTGGCTGATAGAGATCGAGTCCCGCGCCTACCTGGGAGACTGATAGAGCACATCAACCGTCTTCCAGGCCGTACCAGCGGGTGGCCGACTCCCCCATGACCAGTGCGGCCTCCGTGTCCGAGAGGGCGGCCGATATCGCCCCGTGGATGCGGGATACGTCGGCGTTGGGGAAGGGATGGTCGGTGCCGAACAGGAGCCGGTCGGCCCCCACCAGGTCGGCGGTGAGCCGCACGGACCCGGGGTCGTAGAGGGCGGCATCCAGGAGCAATGCACCTGCCTGTCGACGCAAGGCGGTGTACCGGGGCTCGAGGACGTTGGTTCCCTCCAGGCGACCGATCAGGAACGGCAGGGCGCCTCCCCCGTGGGCGGCCACCAACCGCACCTGGGGATGGCGCTCCAGGACACCGGCGAGGAGGAGCCGGGAGAGGGCGATGGTGGTCTGGGCGGGGAACCCGATTCCCGCCGAGAGGGCGATGCCATAGCCCGACAGATCCTGGGGGACTCGGGCCATCAGGGGGTGGATCATGAGGGGGACCCCTGTGGCGCCCAGGGTCTTCCACACCGGCTCCAGCCGGGCATCGTCCAGCAGCAACCCCCCGATGGTGGTGGCGGAGATCACCCCCCGCAGGCCGGGATCGGCGCCCACTTCCTCCACCACGGCCGCCACGCTCTCAGGGTCGGAGCGAGGGAGGACTCCCATCCCCACGATCCGCCCGGACGTCTCCCGGGCCAGCGGCGACAGCGCCTCGTTGGCCTCCCGAGCCAGGGCAAGGGATACCTCCGGATCGCAGAACTCGAACCACGGGTTCCCCAGCGACACCACCGAGCAGTCGATGCCGTGGCGGTCCATGAACTCGATCTTGGCCTCGAGCGTCGTGTACTCGTCCGTGAGGAGCGGACCCGAGGTCCTCCCGTCCTCGGCCTGGAAGAGGAGAAAGCGATCCTCCCCTTCCTCCTCCACCACCAGGGGGACGTCGTCCCGGTGGCGAAAGCGGTCGACGAACCATCCCGGATACAGGTGGGAGTGGATGTCGACGACGTAGCTCATGGGGGGCCGGCCCCTGTCGCCACCGTCCATTCCTGCATGCAGGCGCCTCCTCGACCGTCCTGGGCGGGAGGCTAGCTCCCGGGAAAGGGACCTCCGGACGCGTGGATCGAATAGCCGGTTCTCCCGACGCGGGAGACGGGTCGAGGAGTACGTTGGGCCCTGACACGGACAATGCTGGCAATCGATTGCGAGATGTGGGCCGGCCGTGGTTGTATGAGCTGCGACAAGGAGGTCGTGAGTGAGGAAGAGGACACTGGCCTTGCTGGCCATTCTGGGGCTGGTGCTGGCCGCCTGCGGAGAGACGGCGGAGGAGCCCACCGACACGGGGGCTGCGACGACCGAGGCCCCGGGCGACACCACGGCGCCCACGGAGGCGCCATCGGAGACCACCGGGGACGGTGAGACCCCCGAGGGCGACCCGATCGTCTTCGCCGCCTCCCTCCCCCTCACCGGCAGCTTCTCGGTGCCGGGCACCCTCCATGAGCAGGGCTACCAGGTGTGCGTCGACGTCATCAACGAGCGGGGGGGCCTGCTGGGGCGCCCGGTGGAGCTCATAACGTCCGACAACCAGTCCGACCCCGAGACCTCCGCGTCGCAGACGGAGCGGTTCATCAATGTCGACAACGCCGACATCCTCCTGGGCACGTTCTCCACCCTGCTGTCATTCCCCTCCTCGGCGGTGGCGGAGCAGGCGCAGATGGTGTACCCGGAGCCCTCCGACAGCTCCCTCCAGTCCCATTCCCGGGGCTTCGAGTACAACTTCGGGTTCACCCTCAAGCCGATCAACTACATCGGCCAGACCCCCGTCGACGTGCTCGACTACTACCGGGAGCAGGGCATCATCCCCGAGGACGAGTTCCCCCAGACGGCGGCGGTGATCTACCAGGACGACTTCTTCACCAACAGCATCTCGCTGGGTCTGGTGGGAGGAGAACTGGAGATCCCCGGATCCGACGACGTCGTGGACTTCGGGGACGGCTACCTGGAGGAGGTGGGCATCGACCTGGTGTTCCAGGAGCAGTACCCGCCCGAGTTCACCGACTGGGTGGGGTTGGCCACCCGGGTGCGGGACGCCGGCGCCGACATGCTCTTCGCCCTCACCCTGCCCCCCGGTGAGGTGGACATCGTGCGGGCGATGCAGACGGTGGGATACCAGCCGTCGTCCGCCTTCTTCTCCCAGGGCACCTACGACGAGTTCCAGGAGCAGCTGGGCGACGCCGCCAACGGGATCATGGTGTGGAGCACGTGGGACCCGACCATCGAATGGGAGGGCACGCTGGCCGGCGAGCCGTTCAACAACGAGGACTTCGCCCGGGAGGTGGAAGAGCGCACCGGCGAACCCGCCAACGAAGACCACGCCCAGCCCTTCACCGTGTGCCAGACCATGGCCCAGGCCATCGAGGCGGTGGGATCCACCGACAACACCGAGATCCGGGACTGGCTGGCGTCCCGAACGGCCGACGACCCGGTCCCGACCATCCAGGGCCCCATGCACTGGGACGAGCTGGGCCTGGCCGCCGACCGGGACGTGCTGCTGCTCCAGTGGCAGGAGGGCGAGCTCAACTTCGTGTTCCCCCGGGGTGACGCCTACGCCACCGCGGTGGACCTGCAGTGGCCCAAGCCGGAATGGTGATCCCTCCCGCAGGACCGGGGCTGTAGGACTTGCTGGAGATCGACGACATACACAAGTCCTTCGGGGGACTGACGGCGGTGAATGGAGCCAGCTTCACGGTGGAGGCCGGCTCCATCACCGCCCTGATCGGGCCCAACGGGGCCGGCAAGACCACCGCCTTCAACCTGGTCAGCGGCGTGCTCCGTCCCGACCGGGGATCCATCCGCCTGAACGGTGACGAGATCACCCGCCTCAGCCCTCACGAGATCGCCTCCCGGGGTGTGAGCCGGACGTTTCAGATCACCCGGGGCCTGTCGCATCTCACCGTCCTCGAGAACATGATCGCGGCGGCCCCTCCCCGCCGCCTGCGGGGTCTGTTCGCCTCCAAGATGGCCCGACAGGAGGTGGAGCGGGCCATGGGGCTCCTCGAGTTCGTGGGCATCGACCATCTGGCCGACAACGTCGCCCAGGAGCTCTCCTACGGCCAGCGCAAGCTGCTGGAATTCGCCTCCGCCATGATGCCCTCCCCCAACCTGGTGCTGCTGGACGAGCCGGCGGGAGGTGTCAACCCCACGCTCCTGGAGAGGATCGTCGACCGGATCCGGAGGCTGCGGGAGGACGGCATCACCTTCCTCATCGTCGAGCACAACATGGACATGGTGATGAAGCTGTGCGACTCGGTGGTGGTCATGGCCCACGGCGCCGTGCTCACCCAGGACACGCCGGCCGCCGTGCAGGAGAACCCCATGGTTCTCGACGCCTACCTGGGGAGGGTGTGAGGTGCTGCTGGAGCTCGACGACGTGTCGGCCGGCTACCTGGGGGGGCCGAACATCGTCGACGGCCTCTCCCTCCAGATCGAGGCCGGCCGGACCTACTGCATGATCGGGCCCAACGGGGCGGGCAAGTCCACCGTCCTCAAGGTCATCGGGGGGATCCTCTCGCCCCGGTCGGGATCCGTCCGCTTCCAGGGCCAGGAGGTGGGGGGCCTCCGTCCCGACCAGCTCCTCCAGCGAGGGATCTGCTTCGTGCCCCAGGACCCCAGCCTGTTCACCAAGATGACGGTTCGACAGAACCTGACGATGGGCGCCTACCTGGAGTCCGACAGGACGGTGGCTCGCAACCGTCTGGAGGAGATCTTCGAGATGTTCCCGATCCTGGCCGAGAAGGATCGCCAGCCGGCCGGGACCCTCTCGGGCGGCCAGCAGCAGATCCTCCTCATGGCCCGGGCTCTGATGGTCCGGCCCACCCTGATGATGATCGACGAGCCCAGCCTGGGCCTCGCCCCCCAGGCCGCCGACCAGATCTTCGAGACGATCGCCGACCTGAAGGACCTGGGGATCACGCTGCTTCTGGTGGAACAGAGCGTGGAACGGGGACTGGACGTCTCCGACTGGGCATTCGTCCTGGACCTGGGGCAGATGCGCTTCGAGGGGCCCAGCGACGAGATCCTGGCCGATCCTCGCATCCGGGAGCTGTACATGGGAAAGGCGCCAAGCGTCGAATGAACATCCCCCAGACCCTGATCCTCGGGCTGGTGCTGGGCGGAGTGTACGCCCTCATGGCCTCGGGCCTCACGCTCCTGTTCGGGGTGATGCGGATCGTCAACCTGGCCCACGGTGTCTTCATGCTGCTGGCCGCCTACGGGGCGTTCTTCCTCTTCACCGAATGGGGCGTCGACCCCTTCGTGTCGCTTGTCGTGACCATGCCCGCCATGTTCCTCTTCGGCGTGGCGGTCCACCGCTTCCTCTTCCCCCGCCTGGAGGGAAGCGACCGGTACTCCGAGATGACGGTGCTGCTCACGTTCGGGCTGGCACTGGTCCTGGAGGGCCTGTTGGGATTCCTCTTCACCGGCATCTTCCGCTCCACCAGCCCTGCCTATGCCACCCAGTCGTTCCTGGTGGGAGACCTGTTCATCCCCCGCGGCCAGCTCTACGGGGCGCTCGCCAGCGTGGTGCTCCTGGTGGCCCTCGGCCTCTTCCTGGGATTCACCAAGACCGGCCACGCCATCCAGGCCACCTCCCAGAACCGGACCGCCGCCCAGACGGTGGGGGTGAACGTGAGCCGCGTCTCCACCATCGCGTTCGGGGTGGGCATGGCCCTGGCGGGAGCGGCCGGCTCACTGATGAGCTATCTGTTCACGTTCTTCCCCGGCCAGCACTGGCAATGGATCGCCATCCTCCTGTCGCTGATCGTCCTGGGGGGCCTGGGCAGCATCCGGGGGGCGATCGTGGGTGCATTGCTGCTGGCCGTCCTGGCGGGGTTCATCAGCAACGCCTTCGGCGCCACATGGTCGCCCATGACGTTCTACCTGGCATTGTTCGTGATCCTCTTGATCCGCCCCCAGGGCCTGTTCGGGGAGAAGGAGGCGGTCTAGTGGTCGACACGCGCGACGGCATCCTGCAGGCCACCCAGCCCCCCGCCGGGAGCGGCTCCCCAGGGAGGAGATCTCGGATCGCCTTCGCGGTGGGGCTGGTGGCGCTCCTGCTGCTCCTACCCCTATCCCGTCCCCTGATAGGTGGCCCCTACAACTACGTGATGCAGATGGCCACCATCGCCCTGATGTGGGTGGCGCTGGCCACCAGCTGGAACCTGATCGGCGGCTACGCCGGGTACATATCCCTCGGCAACAACGTGTTCTTCGGGATCGGCGGGTATCTAGCCGGAGGCCTCCTGGTCTATCAGGGATGGTCGCCGTTCCTGACCGCCGCGCTGGCCGGTGTGGTGGGCTTCCTCCTGGGCCTGGTGGTGGGCCTGATCACCCTCCGCACCCGGGGACCGGCCTTCATCATCGCCACCATCGCCCTCCTCCTCATGGCAGCCCTCATCTTCGACAACTGGGAGCTGGTGGGCGGTGCCAACGGCCTCAGCCTTCCCCTGCCGGGATTCCCCCGGGAATGGGCTCGAGTCCCCTTCTACCTGGCGATGCTGCTGGCCGCGGCCGGATCCGTCCTCCTCTCATGGAAGGTGGCCCACTCCAAGCTGGGGCTGGGCCTGCGGGCCCTGGCCCAGGACGAGGTGAAAGCCGAGGTCCTGGGGATCAACACCCGCCGCTACAAGATCATCGCCTTCGCCCTGAGCGGGGTCTTCCCGGCGGTGGTGGGGGCGATCTGGGGGTACTCGCTCACCTACCTGCGCCCCACCATCTTCTTCACCATCGGCATCGCCGCCCAGATGGTGCTGATGGCGATCATCGGCGGGAGGGCGACCGTGGCCGGTCCGGTGGTGGGAGCCGTCCTGCTGGTTGCCCTCAACGAGGCGTCGGTGTCACAGTTCGGCTCATCGGAGCTCAACATCGTCGTGACGGGCACCATCCTCATCGTCGTCCTTCTCTTCTTCCCGCTCGGGATCGTCGGCAGCCTCCGCCAGCGGGGGAAGCTGCCTGCCTTCCTGGACTGGGACTAGCGCTCGCGTAATCGAGGAACGGAGGTGGTGCATGGAGCGCGAGTACATCGAACCGGAGGGGATCTACAAGCATCCCGCCTTCACTTCGATCGTGACGGTGACCGACCCGAAGAAGTGGCACTTCTTCGCCGGCCGCTGCTCGGTAGACGAGAACTACGACTGCGTCGGCGCGGGAGACTTCCTGGCTCAGTACCGGAGGGTGATGGAGATCCTGGACTACGAGCTATCGGTGGTGGGAGCGAGCTGGGATGACGTGGTGTTCCGCCGGGTCTTCACCCTGGACGTGGACGCCTTCCTGCAGGCCAGCGCCGAGGACCCGGTCATCCAGGGGTACTGGAACCCCGAGAGGATGCCGCCCAGCACCCTCATCGGTGTCACCCGGCTCTCCAACCCGGAGTTCCTGATCGAGATCGACCTGATGGCCGTCACCGAGTGACACGAGACGAGACAAGGAGGAGCCAGTGAGCGACCTGTACGAATACATCCACACCCAGGAGAACGAGCCCCGCTTCAACATGCCGTACACGCCGGCGGTCAAGGTGACCGGAGGCCAGATCGTCTACCTGGCGGGGGTGACCGCCGCCCCCGTCTACCACACCCATCCCCACGTTCCCGAGGAGTTCGACGACATCCCCCTCGACCCCGAGGAGCAGACGACCATGTGCATGGACAACCTGCGCACAGTGATGGAGGCGGCCGGGGGCGGTCTGGGCAACATCGTGGAGCTGACCCGCTACATGGTCGACCAGGCCACCAACCAGGACGGCGTGAACCGGGCCATGGCTCGGGCTCTGGGCGACCATCGTCCGGCCAGCACGTCGGTGGAGGTGGTGCGCCTCGCCACCGACCCCCGCCTCATCCTGGAGCTGAAGGCGGTGGCGGTGGTACCCGGGTGAGGGCTTCCGTCGCACCGCTGAGATCGGGTGGGCGGCGGCAGGCGGGGTAGGGCTCCCCAGGCCGGGTTCATCCCTCCGGGGCGACGCGGACCGGGTCCGCACGGAGGTGGAGGTAGAGGTCGACCCGGTACAGGCCCTCCACGAAGCGCTCCCAGCGGGAGGCCGAGCGGCCCAACTCCCTCGCCGGGATCACCCGGGGCGAGGAGACGGGAATGGTCCTGCCTTCGTGGACGAGAGCGGCCGAGCCGGCCGCCTCCACGTTCTTGAGCCAATCGGCGTTCCTCCCGTAGGGAAGGGTGATGAGGAAGCCGTCCTCTGCCTCGACTACTCCCACCGGTGTCTCATAGGGCTTCCCGCTCTTCCTTCCCACGTGGCGGATGATCGAGGCGTAGGCGCCGGGGGTGCCGGCCGTCTTCATCGCGCGCCGGTTCATGAAGCGCCGGTTGAAGCGGCGTATCACTCCCAGGGCCCGGTCGTTGCCGGTGCGCATCGCCACCAGGAGGAAGACCCACAGGCCCAGCGCCACGGCCACCAACCCCCCTGCCCCCATCGCTATCCATCTCCACATGACGACTCTCCTCCATACGATGTAAGGTGTACGGAGTAAGGTTGGCATTACAGCGTAAGCCTGTCAAGTGGGGAAGCCCCCGACGCAGGGAGGGGTTCTCAGCCGGCCGTGGCCGGGCGGAGAGATGCCGACCAGGCCTGTTCCGCCGCCCGACGCAGCTCGGGGTCGGCCACCGAGGTGACGACGGCGTCCAGGGTCTTGCGGGCGGCCGCGGAGTGCCGGCGGGCGGCGCCGGCGTCGCCCGCCAAGGCGGCCGCCCGGGAGGCTGCGGCGGAGACCTCGATCCCGAGAACCCGCCATCCTCCCAGCCGGGCCAGGTCGCCGG
>JBKHJQ010000093.1:0-7891 GCA_046538055.1 Actinomycetota bacterium | reverse complement strand
GTCCCGGCTCTCCGCCGCGGCCTCGTCCGGCTCGAAGGAGGGAGCCTGGCTGCGCTCCGAAGGCGGCAGGATGTCCCCGTGGACGAGGAAGTCGGCGTACACCTTGGTCACCTCCGCCCCGAAGAGGTAGATCATCCACATCAGGTTGAAGAAGAACAGCAGGATGGCGGCTCCGCCCACCGCTCCCAGTGCCCCCCCGGTGCCGGCCACGTTGAGGTACGTCCCCACCAGGAAGGCTCCCACCAGGCCGGTGAGGGCGGTGAAGAACCCGCCCCGGCGGGCCGCCTGCCAGGCCACCTGCGCCCGGGTGAGGAGGCGAAAGGTGGCGGCCACCACCATCACCATCAGGACCAGGGAGGTGAGGGGCACCGCCACCCCCAGCAGGCCCCGGAGCCAGGACACGTCTATCAGGTCCTGGATGAAGCTCACGCCGGCCACCGCCACCAGGGGAGCCAGAACCAGGATGGAGAGGAGGAGAGCCGAGACGAGGGCCACGCCCCGCTGTATGAGGGTGGCCACCAGGCCCGAGGTCCTCGCCTCGGGTGCGTGGAACAGGTAGTTGAGCACCCCCTGCACGTGCAGGAAGACCGATGAGGCGCTGAAAGCGGCCAGGGCGATGCCGATCCCCAGGGCCTGGCCGGCGTAGCCGCTCGCCTCGCAGGTGAGGTTGGCGAGCTGTGTGGAGACCTGCTCGCCGGCCACCTCGTCCACCTGGCGGACCATGCGGTCGAGGGGGTTGCGGGGATCGGCGGGGATGTCGGCCGCGCCGACGGTGTCGCAGTCGGTGCCCGTGAGGGCCGAATCGGCCGACACGAACCCCACCACCGCCACCGTCAGGAACAGCAGCGGGACCAGCGAGAACAAGGTGTAGAAGGAGAGGGCGGCCGCCAGCCGGGTGGCCTTGTCCGTCCCGAACTCCTTGCCGGCCGCAACCAGGATGCGGTAGAGGCGTCGGTATACGGGTAGCTGACGATCGGGCACCGTCCTCCGATCGTACCGGCCTTACACTCCCGACCTGTGACCAACCACCCTTTCCCCCCGCCGCTGGCCACCATGGAGGCGAAGACCTCCGAGCGGTGGCCCAAAGGGGAGTACGTCTTCGAGCCGAAATGGGACGGGTTCCGGGCGCTGGCCTGGTCGGGGCCCGAGTTGCGGCTCGACTCCCGCAACGAGCGTCCTCTCCTCCGCTACTTCCCGGAGCTGGAGGCCCCCCTGGGCCGGCTTCCCGATGCCACCGTGGTCGACTGCGAGATCGTGGTGGTGATCGACGACGTGACCCAGTTCGACGCCCTCCAGCAGCGCATCCACCCGGCCGAGTCCCGCATCAACATGCTGGCGGAGGAGACGCCAGCCCAGCTGGTCGCCTTCGACCTGCTGGCCCTGGAGGGCGAGGACCTGCGACGCCTCCCCTTCCGGGAGCGACGGGAGAAGCTGGTGGGGCTGGCCTCCCGTCTGAGTCACCCCTGGCATCTCACGCCTTCCACCATCGACCCCGACGTCGCCCGGGCCTGGTTCGACGAGTTCGAGTCGGCCGGCTGCGACGGCATCGTCGCCAAGGATCCGGAGATGGAGTACCGGTCCGGCAAGCGGGCCATGATCAAGATCAAGCACCGGCGCACGGTGGACGTGGTGGTGGGCGGCTTCCGTGAGCACAAGGACGGCGGCAAGATCGGGTCCCTCCTGCTGGGCCTCTACACCGACGAGGGCGAGCTGGCGTTCATCGGCCACTGCTCCGGGTTCCCCGACGCCGACCGCCAGGAGCTGTTCCGCCGGTTCCAGGAGCTGGCGGCGGAGGAGTCCTTCGGGGAGGGAGTGCGGGTGCCGGGGGCCGAGAGCCGGTGGTCGGGGGGGAAGAACCTGGACTGGACACCGGTCAAGCCGGGGGTGGTGGTGGAGGTCTCCTACGACCAGCTGGAGGGGGTCCGCTTCCGCCACGCCACCCGCTTCCACCGCTGGCGTCCCGACAAGGAGGCCCGGGACTGCACCATGGACCAGCTCCAGCTCCCCGCCGGCCCCGGCTTCGCCGACGTGGTGGAGGGCTGACCGCCCGCCCCCGGTTCGTCCTCCTCTGTCTCGGGGATGAATGGGGGGAACCCCGTATTCCCCCAGCAGTTGCCCTGTGCCACACTCCCCTGCGATGCCTCACGAGAACGTCGTCGACATCGACGCGCTGACCCACGACTACGGAGAGGTCGTGGCGCTGCGCGACCTCACCCTGCAGGTCCCGCCGGGCGTCACCGGCCTGGTGGGGGCCAACGGGGCAGGCAAGACCACCATGCTCCGCCTCATCCTGGGGCTCCTCCACCCCACCTCCGGGAGAGTGACCGTCATGGGCCACGACCCCCAGACCCAGCCCCTGGACGTGAGGTCCCGTCTCGGGTACATGCCGGAGGGGAGCTGCCTGCCCCGGGACCAGACCGCAGCCGACTTCGTCGCCTACGCCGCCCAGCTGGCCGGGATCCCCGCCCGGGAGGCGAGGCGGCGCTCCTCCGAGACGCTGTTCCTGGTGGGCCTGGAAGAGGAGCGCTTCCGCTATCTGGGTGATTTCTCCACCGGCATGCAGCAGCGGGTCAAGCTTGCGCAGGCCATCGTCCACGACCCCGACCTCCTGCTCCTGGACGAGCCCGCCTCCGGCCTCGACCCGGCGGGGAGGACGCAGATGCTCCAGCTCATACGGCGGCTGGGCGACTTCGACATCAACGTCATCGTCAGCTCGCATGTGCTCACCGACATAGAGGACACCTGCTCCTGGGTGGTGATGCTCGACGCCGGGGACCTCCTCCGCTCCGGTCCCCTGGGGGGATTCGAGAAGCGGGGGACCGTGCAGGCGGAGGTGGTCACCGCCCCCGAGCAAATCGCGGAGCGCCTCACCAATCGGGGTTTCCAGGTGAGCCTCGACGGCCTCCGGCTCGTCGTCGGCCCGGGGGATCAGGGCATCGAGGAGGCGATCCTGGAGGAGGCCGCCGCCACCGGGACGGGGCTGGTGCGGATGATCCGCGGCTCGGCCTCCCTGGAGGATCTCTTCCTCCACCCGGAAGGCGCGGGGCCGTGACCGACCAGGTCATCTACGACCGCGGATACCGCACCTATGATGGGGAGCGGACCGGCCCGGCCGGGGCGCGCCGGGCGGTGTACAGGGAGGGGATCCGCCGCGTCCTGGGTCTGGGACGCAAGGCCCGGGCCAAGATCTACCCCTGGGTCATGATCGCGATCGCCGTGGCGATGGCGGCCATCGTCATCGGCGTCCACTGGTTCATCGGCGATCTCGCCCAGTCCTTGGCCGAGGGTGTCCCCTCCTACGGGGAGCTGTTCGACATGTACAGCTGGATCGGGTTGCTGTTCATCGCCTTCGCCGGGCCGTGGCTGCTGATCCCCGACCGCACCCAGGGCGTGCTGTCGGTCTACTTCTCCCGTCCCCTCACCGTGGACGGCTACCTCACGGCCAAGCTGGGGGCGTTCTCCACCGTGGTGGGCGCCATCTACCTGGTGCCCCAGATCGTCCTCCACCTGGGGTTGGGTCTGATCTCCGACGACGGCTTCCTCACCTACATGGGAGACAACCTGGACGTCCTGTGGAAGGTCCCGGTCATCACCCTCGCCTTCATCGCCATGCACGGGGCCCTGGCTTTCCTCCTGGCTTCGGTCATCAACCGCCCCGGCATCGCCTCCGCCGCCTTCCTCGGCGTGCTGATCCCGGGGCGGTTCATCGCCGCCCAGATCTCCGAGGCGTCCTTCCCCGGTGCCCGCTGGACCTCGCTGCTGGCCTTCGATCACCTCCCCCGGGTCATTCGCGATTCCCTGTTCCGCGACACCGTGACCTACCCGGCCGAGGCGGTGGGTTTCGGCCCCTGGACGGCCGCCGGCGTGATCGGGGTCGCGGCTGTGGTGGCAGCCGTCCTGGTTCGGGTTCGCTACCGGAGGCTGGCGTGAGCGACACCATCGTGGTCACGGAGCTGTCCAAGTGGTTCGGTCCCAAGGTGGCGATCAGCGAGGTCACGATCGGCTTCGGGCCGGGCGTCACCGGGCTGCTGGGACCCAACGGGGCCGGCAAGACCACGCTCATGCGGGTCATCGCCGGGCTCCAGGTTCCCTCTCAGGGAACGGTCACCGTGCTGGGAAAGGACCCCCGCAAGGACTCCTCTGTCTACCGGGACATGACCCTGGTACCCGAGGACGAGGCGGTCTACGAGCATCTCACCGGCCGCCAGTTCGTGGAGCTGTCGGCACGTCTCGCCCGGGTGGGCGATCCCCGCAGCCGGGCCCGGGAGGTGCTGGAGACGGTGGAGCTGACCGACGCCGCCGACCGGGCCCTGGGCGGCTACTCGAAGGGGATGCGTCAGCGGGCCAAGGTGGCGGCCGCTCTGGTTCCCGACCCGCAGGTCCTGCTGCTGGACGAGCCTCTCAACGGTGCCGATCCGGTGCAGAGAGCCCAGCTGATCAGGCTGTTCAAGGAGCTGGGTGCAGCGGGAAGGACCGTCATCGTCTCCTCGCATGTGCTGCGGGAGGTGGAGCGGATGGCGGACCGGGTGATCGCCATGGTGGACGGGCGGCTGGCGGCCGTGGGAACCGTCGCCACCATCCGCGACGCCATGACCGACAAGCCCCGCCAGGTGTTCGTCGACTGCACACAGCCCCGGGTTCTCGCCTCGGAGCTGATCGGGACTCCCCACGTCATCGGGGTCCACGTGAACGGGGACCAGCTCATGATCGAAGCATCCGACGTACGCCAGGTGGCCCTCCAGCTCCCGGCCGTGGCCGTCCGCCGGGGCGTCGTCATCACCCGGATCGAGCCGGCGGACGAGTCCCTGGAGTCCGTCTTCCGCTACCTGGTGGAGGGAGGCTGAATGGCTCTCGTCGCCCACCTCTACCGCCGGCTCATGAGCAAGGTGCGGGTGCTCTGGCTGATGGCCCTGGCCGCGGTCCCGGGACTCATCTTCGCCGTGGCGGGCATCGACCTCGACCCCGGGGAGGTGAGCGAGGTATTCGTGACACTGATGATCGGGGTCGGGTTCACCTATGCCATCGCGGCGCTGATCCTGACGGTATCGACCCTGCGGGACGAACGGGATGCGGGCACCCTCCCCTACGTGTACATGCGCCCCATTCCCCGGGTGTCGGTGGCCGTCTCCTCGGTGCTGGCCGGGACGCTGGCCGCCGCCACCATCGCGGTGGCGGGCTGGATCGTCACGGTGCTGGCCGGCTTGATGCACGGGGCGCCCCTGTCGGTCCTCCTGCCCGGGGCGGCCCTGCTGCTGGCGGCGGCGGTGGGATACGCCGCCATCTTCGTACCCATCGGCTATCTGTTCTCCCGCTCGGTCCTGATCGGCCTGGGTTACGTCATCCTGGTGGAACTGGCCCTCTCCGGGCTGGTCTCGGGTCTGGCCCAGCTCTCGGTGTGGAGGATCGCCGGGTCGATCTACGTCGATCTCGTGGACGTGAGCGGAGTGGCACTGGATGAGGTGCTAGGGCCGATCGTGCCGGGTGTGGGAGGCGGTGTCGCCAAGCTGGGGGGCATCCTCCTGGCGGGCACGGCGGTCCTCACCTGGGCGCTGCGGACCCGGGACGCCCTCTAGGTCGTACCATCCGCCCCATGAGGTTCGGCCTCTCCTTCCCCAACTTCGGGGCCTTCGCCCGGCCCGGGTCCCTGGTGCGACTGGCGGTCGCCGCCGAGGAGGCCGGCTGGGATGGCTTCTTCGTGTGGGATCACATCGTCGTCGCCGACGGCGTCGCCGTGGCCGACCCCTGGGTCGCCCTGGGGGCCGTGGCACAGGCCACCCGCCGCATCCGGATCGGACCGATGGTGGTGGCGCTGCCGCGCCGCCGCCCGTGGGTGGTGGCACGGCAGGCGGCCACCGCCCAGAGCCTCTCGCAGGGACGCTTCATCCTGGGCGTGGGGCTGGGATACCCGCCCGAGGAGGAGTTCGCCACCTTCGGCGAGGACACCGACGCCCGCCGTCGGGCGGGAATGCTGGACGAGGGACTGGGCATCATCGCCGGCATCTGGTCGGGCAGGCCGTTCTCCTGTCACGGCGAGCACTACCGGGTCACCGAGACGGTCTTCGCTCCTGTGCCGGAGCCTCCCATACCGATCTGGGTGGCGGGGATGATCCCCCACCGGCGTCCGTTCCGGCGCGGCGCCCGCTACGACGGGGTGTTTCCCATACGCTCCGACATGGAGCCCGTATCCCCCCAGGACCTGGCCTGGGTGCGGGAGATCACCACCAGCCACCGCACCGGCCGGGAAGGGCTCGACCACGTGGTGGGCGGCCCGCCTCGCACAGAGGACGACTACCGCGAACTGGAGGAAGCCGGCGCCACCTGGTATCTGGCAGGGCCGAGCCCGGAAGGGGAATCCCTGGAGGACACCCTCACCTGGGTGCGGGCCGGCCCCGGGGCATACCGGGCCTGAGCAAGGCGGCGTGGAGCCCGGTGAAGTAGATCCGGGCCCATGTCGGACGCTCCGTCCTCTCGCTCACCCGGCGCCGGAGGGTAAGTTGTGGGCATGCAGTTCCGCGTGCTCGGCCCGGTCGCGGTCGAGACGGACGACGGGCCTGTCGACCTCAGCCACCAGCAACGGAAGCTGCTGGCGGTCCTCCTGGCCAACGCCGACCAACCGGTGTCGACCGGCACCATCGCCGAGGATCTGTGGGCGGACGGGCGCCCGGCCGATCCGCAGACGGCCATCCAGACCCTGGTGTCGCGCACCCGTAGCCGTCTGGGACCGGAGGCCGTGGTCACACACCCTTCCGGCTACCTGATCCGCACCAGGGCGCCCCACCGTCTCGACTCCCGCGAATTCTCGGAGATGGTCCGGGAAGCGGAGGGAATGGGCCCTTCCGCCGCCGGGCTGTACCAGCAGGCACTGGAGATGTGGACGGGACCGCCCTTCGGTGAGTTCGCCGACCTTCCCTCGGTGCGGCTGGAGGCGGTCCAGCTGGGCGAACGAAGAGCCCGGGCGGCGGAGGCTTACGCCCGGGCCCTGATCGACGGCTCCCGGCTGACCGATGCCATCGGGTTGCTGCGCGGCCACATGGAGGAGCATCCCTTCCGGGAACGGCCCCGCGCCCTCCTGATGGAGGCTCTCTATCGGGATGGCCGCCAGCCGGAGGCCCTTCGCGTCTACGCCGACTACCGCAGGCTGCTGGTGGAGGAGCTGGGCGTGGACCCGTCCTGGGAGCTGCAGCAACTGGAGATGTCGCTCCTGGACGGGACGCTCCCCCTCGGGTCCCCCGTCCGGCGGGAAGAGCCGCCTCGCTTCCCCCTGGGAGCCCGGCTGGGCAGTTTCGAGCGGGCGCCGGCCGAGAGGGTCTCCTACGCCTCGATCGGTGCGGGCATCCCGCCGGTGGTGGTGCTGCCCGGATGGATCTCGTCTCTGGATCACACTCTGGCCGGCTCCGATCCCCGGGCGCTCCTCACCGCCCGGCTGGCGGAGCGGCACCAGGTCTTCGTCTACGACCGTTACGCCACCGGGCTGTCGAGGGGGACGACCACCGACTTCAGCCTGGAGACCTCGGTGGCCGAGCTGGTGGCCCTGCTGGAGGAGCTCGATCTGCGATCGGTCCCCCTGGTGGCGGCCAGCGCCTCCGGACCCGTCGCCCTGGCGGCGGCGGCCCGCACCACCCGTGTGTCGAAGCTGGCCCTGCTGGGGACGTTCGCCTCCGGCCCGGAGGTGTTCACCAACCCCCGGGTGCGTGCCTCCCTCCTCGACATCGTCCGCTCCTCCTGGGGCCTGGGCTCCCGCATCCTCACCACTCTCCTGCTCCCGGCGGCGGACGCAGACGCCACCGCCGAATTCGCCGAGTTCCAGCAGGGCACGGCCACCCCGGAGGTAGCCGCGGGCTACCTGGAGCAGATGTACGCCGCCGACGCCTCGCCTCTCTTGGGACAGGTG
>JBKHJQ010000092.1:0-7898 GCA_046538055.1 Actinomycetota bacterium | reverse complement strand
GATCAAGTACATCGCCGCCTCCTGGTGAACCGGGTTCCGGGTCCTGCCCGGAGTGGGCGGGCCGAGCGGGCCTGCAGGCGATTGCGCGATCTCCTCTCGGCCGGCGGTGGCTTGTGGAAGAATGATCGCCTCCTGCCCCGAGGGTTGTCGGAAGAAAGGTGCTGACGGTGTCGATGCCCACGCTCGATGACGTGGCGAGGGAGGTGGGCGTCCACCCTTCCACCGTCTCCCGGGCGCTCAATCCCCAGAAGGCGGTGATGGTCAACCCCCAGACGCGGCAGGCCGTGGAGCAGGCGGCCCGGAAGCTGGGCTACCGCCCGCACATGGTGGCCAGAGGCCTGCAGAGCGGGCGGACCGCCACCGTGGGTGTGATCGCGGCCGATCTGGGAAACCCGTTCGTCACTCCCATCATCCACGGCATCACCGAGTCCCTGGAGGTGGCGGAGATGATGCCGGTGGTGGCCGAGACCCAGGACGAGCACGACCGCTTCGCCCGGATCCTGGATCACATGCTCAGCCGCAGAGTCGACGCGGTGGTAGCGGCCGCCACCCGGGCGGGGGACCGCCGCATCCTGGAGGACGCCTCCCGGATCGCGCCGGTGGTGATCGCGGGCCGCCCCCTCCCCGGATCCACCCTTCCCCAGGCCGTCCTCGACGACGGGGCGGGTGCCCGCATGGCGGCCGAGCATCTCCACCAGCTGGGCCACCGCCACGTGGTGCAGCTGCGGGGCCCTCTGGACGTGGCCAACTTCCAGTATCGGGCGGAGGCCTTCACCCAGGCGTCCCGCGATCTGGGCCTCCGGGAGGTGGAGCTCCCCGAGATCGGCACCCGTCCCATTCTGGAGGAGGGCCGGCGCCTCATGGGAGCCCTGCTGGACCGGGGCGAGGGGGTTCCCAGTGCCGTCTTCGCCCACAACGACCTGATGGCGATGGGGGCGTTGGCGGTGCTGCGGGAGGCGGGCCGGCGGGTGCCCCAGGATGTCTCCCTCATCGGCTACAACGACCTGCCCATGATGGATCTGGTGGACCCTCCCCTCACGACCATCCGCTATCGGAGCCGGGAGATCGGACTGGCGGCCGGGCGATTGGTGGTCGAGGTGCTGAGCGGAAGCAACCCCCCCAGCGTGTGCCTGGAGCCGTCGCTGGTGATACGGGCCTCCACCCTCTCTTGCTAGGCGGCCCCTCTCCCTTGTTAGGCTGCCCGCCACAACTGCAAGCGCTTGAAGGCGAGAGGAGGCAGGAATGGCTGGAAGCGTCGTGGTGGTGGGGGGATCAGCGGGCCTCGGCAAGGCGATAGCCCGTCACTACGTCGATCAGGGCCGTCAGGTCGTGCTCACCAGTCGGGATCAGGCCCGGGCGGAGACGGCTGCCGGGGAGGTGGGAGGTTCCGCCCGCGGTGTGGCGGTGGACCTCACCCGGCCCCACGAGATCGCCGACGCCCTGGCGGACGTAGGCCCCGTCCAGTATGTGGTGGTGGCCGCCGTCGAGCGGGACGAGAACACGATCAAGGACTACGACGTCGACGGTGCCACCAACCTGTCCACTCTCAAGCTGGTGGGATACCCGGCTGTGGTCAGCGCCCTGGTTGACCGGTTCACCGACGATGCGGCGGTGGTCTTCTTCGGGGGGCTGGCCAAGGACCGTCCCTACCCGGGCTCGACCATGGTCTCCACCGTGAACGGGGCGATGATGACCCTGATCAACACGCTGGCGGTGGAGCTCGCCCCCATCCGCTTCAACACGATCCACCCGGCGGTGGTGGGCGACAGCCCCTACTGGGAGAACAAGCCGCCCCAGGTCCTGGAGGCGATCAGGAGCCGGACCCCCACCGGCCGGCTGGTCTCCACCGCCGAGATCGTCCATGCCGTCGCCTTCCTGCTGGAGAACGGCTCGGTCAACGCAGTCAACCTGGTGGTGGACGGTGGCAGCCTGGTGGGCTGACACCACAGAGCGAAAGGGAGACAAATGGTAGGGTCGAAGAACCGACGGCGAGGAGCCGGCCGCCCTCGCTGCACAAACCGAGCCCGCCGGCCGGCCTCGCTGCGTCGAGTCCAGGTCGCGAGAAAGGGAGGCAGACTGTGAGTGATCGAATCCTCATCCGGGGAGGGATCGTGCTGAGCCAGGATCCCGAGCTGGGTGAGATCCCCGACGCCGACGTGCTGATCGAGGACGGCGAGATCGCAGCCGTGGGCAAGGACCTTTCGGCCGATGGGGCCCGGGTGATCGACGCCGGCGGCGATATCGTCATCCCCGGGTTCGTCGACACTCATCGTCACACCTGGGAGACGAACATCCGGACGTGCGCACCGGACTTCGCCCTCATCACCTATTTCAGCGCCATTCTGGACAAGTTCGCCCCCCACTACCGGCCCGAGGACGTCCATTCCGCCACCCAGTGGGGAGCGCTCGAGTGCCTCAATGCCGGCATAACCACACTCGTGGACTGGGCGCACATAATGAACACCCCCGATCATGCCGACGCTTCGGTGGAGGCCCTCCAGGAGACGGGGCTCAGGTCGGTGTTCGCCTACGGCTTCCCCAACACCTCCCTCGTGGACTGGTGGTTCGGCCCCGACTACGCCGGCAGCGAGCTCACCTGCCACGGCGACGACGCCCGCCGCCTGCGTTCGCAGTACTTCAGCTCGGATGAGGGACGGATCACCATGGCCCTGGCCACCCGGGGACCCGGCTTCTGCAAGCCGGACGTGGTTCGTCACGACTGGGAGCTGGCCAGGGAGCTGGGCGTGAACATCACGGTCCATGTGGCCATGGACCGCTTCGGCTACACCAAGGGCCAGGTGGCGGCTCTCCGTGACATGGATCTGCTCTACCCGGGGACGACCTACATCCACGCCTCGCATCTGACCGACGAGGAGTGGGCCCTGGTCAGGGACTCGGGAGGCAACGTGAGCTTCGCGCCCCAGATCGAGATCCAGATGGGTCACGGGTGGGCGCCGGCGGTCACCGCCTCCGAGTACAACGTCCCGATCGGGCTTTCCTCCGACGTCGCCACCACCGCATCGGCCGACCAGTTCACCCAGATGCACGCCATCTTCGGCTCCGAGAGGGGGCGCAAGCACCAGGAGGCCTGGGACAACGACCTGGACGGCCTGGAGCCCTCGCCCGGCCTGATCAGCTCCCGGGACGCCCTGGCCTGGGCCACCATCGGCGGGGCCGAGGTGGCGGGGATAGCCGACCGCACCGGATCCCTCACGCCCGGGAAGAAGGCGGACGTGGTCATCATCGACGGGTCGGCGGTGAACGTCTCGCCCATCATCGATCCCGTCGGGGCGGTGGTCTGCGCGGCTGACATCTCCAACGTCAAGACCGTGCTCGTGGACGGCGAGGTGGTCAAGGAGGACTTCAGGCTGAAGGCGTCTCTCGATGGTCCCCGCCGGGCGGTGGAGGAGTCGCGGGACTATCTCCTGGAGAGGTTCGGCGAGCCGGAGCCCGGCTGGTTGCCGGCCACCGGCTGACGCCCGGCACGCCGCGTCCATCCCCGGCCGGATGCCCGGCCGCGGACAGGGACCTCAGCCCAGCTGCTCGCGAAGGTAGTTCCAGTCCCGGGCGAAGCGATAGGAGTGGCGGGCGGGAGGCCCCGGGGCCTGGGTCTCCAGCCAGCGGACGGTGTCGTTGCCCGGGTTGGCGAACTCGTGCACGCATCCCACGCCGGCGAAGGCGGCGTCGCCCACCTCCAGGCGGTACTCGGTGCCATCGAAGCGGGCGTCCACCCCACCGTCCAGGATCAGGTACGTCTCCTCCAGGGGATGGTCGTGGGCGCCGGCGAACCCGTTGGGCACGTACTGGACCATGAACATGGTGGATAGCTGGGCGCCCAGGTCGGTGTCGATCATCATCTTCACCGTGATCCCGCTGTAGACCAGGAGGGCGGTGCGCATGCTGGCGGAGACGGCCAGGCGGTCCTGGGTCTGCTTGTCCACATCCATGTTCTCGGGATCGATATGGCCGAAGCGGAGGGTGCGGGGATCCCGCACGTCCACCGGCACGGGCTCGCGGGTCTCGAACGGCGCCACGAAGTACGTGTCGCCTTCGTGGTGGGAGCGGGGCTGGGGAGCGAGCATGTCCGCCCAGCGCACCGGTTCCGAGCCGGCGTTCCTCCAGGCGTGCTCCATTCCCACCGGCACCAGCCCGTAGTCTCCGGGCCGCATCGCCACCGATCCGTCCCGGGTCTCACACAGGAGCTCTCCCTCCAGCACGTAGACACTCTCCTCGAAGGAGTGGACGTGGGGCGCGACGGCACCGCCCGGTTCCAGCAGGCTCAGGCCGAACCCGGTGTGGACGGCGGCGGGGTGGGAGTCGTCCACCACCGTCCAGCGGGTGAATCCGTCACTGTGGCCCCGGTACTCCCTGGGCAGCGTGTAACGGGCGTCGGCCGCCCGTGCGACGATGTGGCGTGAGTTCATCTTCCCTTCCGTATGGACCCGGGTCGATCGTACGGCTGCAAGCGATTGCTGGCAAGCGCTCCCGGAGGGGGAACACCGAGCGCAATTGCTCCTTCAAACGATTGTTGTAGAGTTGCGCACCGCGACCCTTCAATCGCTTGCAGAAAGCGGCGGTGGAGGGGGCCGCTCCCGGAGGGCGGCGAAGGCGACGAAGAGGAGGAAACGCGATGAAGATGAGACGACCATCGAGACTGCTGGCGCTACTGGCCGTGCTGGCCATGGTGCTGGCGGCTTGCGGAGGAGACGACACGACCGAGACCACCGCCGAGGCGGCGGACACGACCACGGCCGACACGGCCGCCGATACCACGGCTGCAGACGGCGAGGAGCCATCGGGCGATCCGATCGTGATCGGGAGCACCCTCGCTCTTACCGGGCCCCTGGCACCCACCGCCGCCATCCACGAGGTGGCCGGCGAGCTGTTCGTGGAGCGGCTCAACGAGTCGGGCGGCCTGCTGGGCCGGCCCGTGGAGTGGACCGTCCTCGACGACGAGTCGGTGGCTGACCAGGCCGCCTCGCTGTACGAGCGTCTGATCACCGAGGATCAGGTGGACCTCATCATGGGTCCCTACGGCACCGGCACGATCACCGCCGCCATGCAGGTGGCCTCCCGCTACGGCTATGTGATGCCCCAGCACACTGGAAGCCTCACCTACGCCTTCGACTACGAGTGCCAGTTCCCGGCGTGGCCCACCGGCCGTTACCCCAACGTGACGAACCCGGAGCTGGTGTACGACGCCCTCGAGTCGACCGGGACCCCGCCGGAGACCATGGCGTTCGTGATCAACCAGTTCCCCGGCACCATGTTCGTGGCATACGGCTACGACGAGGGCGACGATCCCCAGGATCAGATCGGGGCGGTGGAGATCGCCGAGGACCGCGGGTATGAGGTGGTCCTCGACGTCCAGTTCCCGCTGACGATCGACGACTGGGGGCCCATAGCCGCACAGGTGCGCGACGCCGATCCCGACTTCGTCTACCTGGGCGGACTGGGTGTCGACGCTCCCAACCTGATCGCGGCCATGGACGCCATCGACTATCAGCCCCCCGGCATGTTCGTGCAGTGGCCCGCTCCCGGGCCGGTGCTGGGCGCGGGCGAGAGCGCCGAGGGCGTCCTGTCGGTGACCGCCTTCGAGTCCCACCCGCCCTTCACCGATGACCCGGAGAGGGCGGAGGCAGCCGAGGCGTTCGAGGAGGCCGCCACCGAGGCGGGCATCCCCTACCCGGAGATGGAGACCCAGGCCAGCGCCTCCTGGGCGGCATGGCAGACTCTGGTGGCAGGCGTGGAAGGAGCCGGCAGCGTCGACAACGAGGCTGTGTGCGACTACCTGCGCAACAACCCCATCGAGACCATCTTCGGTGAGTACGAGTACGGCACCGAGGAGAACAACTACTACGGGGACATCTCGTATGTGAAGCAGGTGCAGGACGGAGACTGGTGGGTGGTCTACCCCGAGGACTCCGCCGCTCCCGACCGTTCCATCCAGTACTCGCCGGAAGGCTGACGCGACCGATACGCTGGTGACCCGCCGACCTTCGGGTCGGCGGGTCATTGGCGAGGAGGCATGCCGACAAAGTGTCATTGTTCATCCAGTCCGTCGTCTCGGGGCTGCTCATCGGGGGTCTCTACGCCATGATGTCGCTGGGGCTCTCCCTCAGCTGGGGAGTGCTGAAGATCATCAACCTGGCGCACTTCTCCTTCATCCTCCTGTCCGGATACATCACCTATCAGCTCTCGGTGTCGTTCGGGCTCGATCCCTTCTTGGCCATCCTGGTATCGGTTCCGCTCTTCGTGCTGGCGGGTATGGCCCTCCAGTGGTTCTTCGACCGCTTCCGGGTGTCGGAGTTCGAGTCGCTGCTGCTGACCTTCGGCCTGTTCATCATCTTCGAGAGCCTCATGTCCACCATCTGGTCGGCGGATTTCCGCCGCCTGGACTCCGAGCAGAACCCTTATTCGTCCATGAGCCTCTGGATCGGTGACATCGCCCTGCCCGTTCCCCAGTTGAGTGCCTTCGTCCTGGCGGTGGTGGTGGCCCTGGCGACCAGATACCTGCTGGATCGCACCGACTTCGGCCGGGCGGTGCGCGCCCTGTCACAGGACCGCCATGTGGCCCGGGCATTCGGGATAGACCCCCACCGCGTGGCGATGCGCCTGGCCGGTCTGGCGGCGGGCTTCGCCTCCCTGGCGGGAGTGTTCATCGCCATGAGCCGGGCGCTCTTCCCGGGGGCGGCGGTGGAGTGGTTCGGCATAATCTTCTCGGTGGTGATCCTGGGAGGGCTGGGCAGCACCCTGGGCACGCTCATCGCGGCGGTGATCATCGGCCTCGTGGGCGGCGTGGCGACGGTCGTGGCCGGCCCCCCCATGGCTCCACTGGCGATCTTCCTGGTGCTGATCGCCACTCTCCTGTTCCGTCCCCAGGGCATCATGGGCAAGAAGGGCGCGGTATGAGACGGAGGCAGTGGTTCCCCACGGCGGTGACGCTCCTGGTGGCGGCCGCCCTCTGGTTCTTCCCTGATCTGGTTGCTGCCATGGGCTGGCCCGTGTTCTACCTGCTGTTCGCCTACACGGTGTCCTTCTGGGTGGCGCAGTCGTCCAGCTGGAACCTCTTCACCGGCTTCTCCGGGTACTTCAGCTTCGGCCAGGGGGCCTTCTACGGCGTGGGCGTGTACGCCGTGGGAGTGCTGGCGGTGAAGCAGGGCTGGCCGCTGTTGCCGTCGGTGATCATGGGGGCGGCCCTGGCGGCGGTGCTGGGGGTGTCGATGGGGGCGGTGGTCTTCCGGCTGCGTCGCCTTCGAGGGGAGATATTCGCCCTGATGACCCTGGCGGTCGCATTCGTGATGGGGGCAGTGGCCCGTGTCAGCACCACGATCGACGGCGGACAGGGCATCCCCCTCTCCGGGGTGCCCGTCCCCGAGGCTCTGGGCGACTACCCGGCGATGACCTTCCGCCTGGGCCTGATCGTGGCGGTGCTGGCTGTGGGTGCCGCCCAGCTCATCCAGCACTCCCGGCTGGGCTGGGGCCTGTTCTCGGTCCGTGACGACGAGGACGTGGCCGAGACGCTGGGAGTCCCGACGTTCCGCTTCAAGATGCTCGCCCTGGGAATCAGCACCTTCCTGGCCGGCCTCTCGGGGGCGGTCCATGCCCTCCAGATCAGCTATGTGACCATCGAGGAGGTATTCAACATCCGGGTCCCTCTCTTCGTGATCCTCATGAGCATCCTGGGGGGGATGAAGCACTGGATGGGACCGGTGCTGGGGGCGCTGGTCGTCACCACTCTGAGCGACCGGCTCAACTCGGCCGGGCTGGAGGACTTCTCCGACATCATCATCGGCCTCCTCCTCATCCTGATGATCACGGTGGTGAAAGAGGGCCTCTATCTCCGCATCCGGGAGAGGCCCTGGCCTGCTCTGGTGGGGGCGGGGGCGGGCCTGGTG
>JBKHJQ010000091.1:0-7928 GCA_046538055.1 Actinomycetota bacterium | reverse complement strand
ATGGTGTACGGGTTCGACGTCCGATCGGCCGCCGCCGAGCAGGTCGAGTCGCTGGGAGCCACCTTCGTATCGGTGGAGGTGGAGCCCCAGGACGCGGCCGCCGCGGGAGGCTACGCCCGGGAGCTGGCCGATGATGCGGAGGCGAGGCTGCTGGAGGGCCTCTTCGGGGAGGTGACCGCCTCCGACGCCGTCATCACCACTGCCGCCATCCCCGGCAAGCCCGCACCCCGGCTGGTGACGGCCGCCATGGTGGAGGCGATGCGTCCCGGGTCGGTCGTGGTGGATGGGGCGGCCGCCACGGGAGGAAACTGCGAGGTGAGCCGACCGGGCGAGACGATCACGGTCGACGGGGTGTCCGTCTCCGCGCCTCTCGACCTCCCCTCCCGGTCGGCCAACCATGCCAGCCAGCTCTTCGGCCGGAACTCCGTCAACTTCATCCAGCTCATCACCACCGAGAGCGGAGCGCTGGACTCCGACACCGAGGACGAGATCGTGCAGGCGGCCACCGTGGCCCGGGACGGGGAGATCACCCATGAGGCCGTGCTGGCCGCCACCGACGGGAGGAGCTGAATGACCGAGCTGCTGATTCCGATAACCGTCTTCGTCCTGGCGGCCTTCGTCGGGTTCGAGGTGATCACCAAGGTGCCTCCCACCCTGCACACGCCTCTCATGTCGGGCTCCAACGCCATCTCCGGCATCGCCATCATCGGAGCGATCATCGCCACGGGGACCAGCGAGGGGACCGTCAGCACGATCCTTGGATTCGTGGCAGTCGTGATGGCGACCATCAACGTGGTGGGGGGATTCATCGTCACCGACCGCATGCTGGGAATGTTCCGGCGCCGGCCCCGGGAGCCGCAATGAGCCCCACGCTATCGGGGTACCTGTACCTGGCGGCCGCCACCCTGTTCATCGTGGGCCTACGCCGCCTGTCCAGCCCCGCCACCGCCCGATCCGGGAACCAGCTGGCGGCGGGGGGGATGCTGGTGGCGGTGGTGGTCACCCTGCTGGACCGCTCCATCCTCTCCTAAGGCGCGATCATCGCCGGGCTGGTGGTGGGCGCGGCGGTGGGGGTGGTGGTGGCCCGCCGGGTGGAGATGACGGCCATGCCCCAGCTCGTGGCGGTGTTCAACGGCTTCGGGGGCGGGGCCTCCGCCCTGGTGGCCCTGGTGGAGGTCACCGCCACCGAGCCCTCGGCCCGGATCCTGGTCACCGTGGCGATCTCCATCGTCGTGGGCACGATCACGTTCACCGGGAGCATGGTGGCCTTCGGGAAGCTCCAGGGGATCGTGGCGGGTCGCCCCGTCGTCTACCCCGGACAGAGGGCAGGTGACGCCGTTCTGGCCGCGGCCGGGCTCACCGCGGCAGTGGTGCTGGTCGCCACGGGGGGCGAGCCGGCGTGGGCCTGGGCGACCACAGGGGTGGCCGCCCTCCTCGGCATCGCCCGGGTGCTCCCCATCGGGGGGGCCGACATGCCCGTCGTGATCTCGTTCCTCAACTCTGCGTCCGGGCTGGCCGCCTCGGCCGCCGGATTCGTGATCGAGTCCAACGCCCTCATCATCTCAGGAGCCCTGGTGGGCGCGGCAGGCCTGATCCTCACCTCCATCATGGTGAGGGCCATGAACCGCACCCTGGGCGACGTCCTGTTCGGCGCTTTCGGGGGCACGGGTGGCGCCACCGACACGGAGGACTCCGACCGGATCGCCACCCGGGCCGGTCCGGACGATGTGGCCATAGCGCTCGCCTACGCCCGGTCGGTCATCGTCGTGCCGGGATACGGACTGGCCGTGGCCCAGGCGCAGCACGCCATGCGGGAGCTGGAGCAGTCCCTCGCCTCCCGGGGAGTGGAAGTGCGCTATGCCATACATCCGGTGGCGGGGAGGATGCCGGGGCACATGAACGTCCTCCTGGCGGAAGCAGACGTGGACTACGAGCTCCTCTTCGACCTGGAGGACATCAACTCCGACTTCCCCCACACCGACGTGGCCCTGGTGGTGGGTGCCAACGACGTCGTGAACCCGCTGGCCCGGGAGGATCCGTCCAGCCCCATCGCCGGGATGCCCATCCTGGATGTCGACAAGGCCACCACCGTGGTGGTCGTGAAGCGAAGCCTCTCCCCCGGCTTCGCCGGCATCGACAACCCCCTGTTCTACCTGGACAACACCCTGATGCTGTTCGCCGACGCCAAGGAGGGCCTCTCCCAGGTGGCGGCCTCCGTCAAGGAACTGTGATTGATCCGATCGGTCGCTTTCGGTGTCATCAGTGCCGCCGTCCTTCTGTGGCTCACCTTCTTCTCCGGTCCGGGAGCCCCCGAGATCGCCACCCTGGCGGCGGCAGGAGTGGCGTGCTGGTGGTTGGCCACGGTCGACCCCCGGCGGCTGGTGAACGAGCGCAACCGACCCCACGGCCTCCTCTTCGGGCTGGCCCTCATGGGCTGCGCTCTCCTCATCACCGCCGCCGCCCTCATCGCCTCCGCCACCACGTTCCTGATCCTGGGAGTGGGGGTGGCGGGAATCGTCACAGGGTTCGTGCGGGCCGTGCGCTGGGGCATGGACGGCGCACCCCTGGAGGAGTGACATGGAGTTCCGCGACGCTCTGAGCCGGCGCCGGATGGTCCGCAACTACACCGGCGAGCCGGTGGACCCCGCCGCCCTGGAGCGGGTAGCGGCATCCGCCCTCCGCGCCCCCACGGCCGGCTTCAGCCAGGGCCAGGCGGTGGTGGTCGTCACCGACCCGGATACACGGGCGGCCATCGCCGCTGCCGCAGGGGAGGAGGAGTACGTGGCGAGGGGGTTCGACCCGTGGATCTCCCGGGCTCCTGCCCACCTGGTCCTCTGCATGTCGGAGGACGCCTATCACCGTCGGTATCGGATGGAGGACAAGGTGGGCCCGGACGGCCAGGAGATCGAATGGCCCGTCCCCTATTGGTGGGTGGACGCGGGAGCGGCTCTCATGGCGGTCCTCCTGGCCGCCGTCGACGAGGGCCTGGGCGCCGGGTTCCTCGGCACCCACGCGCTGGACGACCTGCGGGGCCTCCTGGGCATACCCGACGAATACACACCCATCGGGATCGTGACGTTGGGCCATCCCGCTCCAGACCGTCGCTCCTCCTCGCTGGATCTGGGACGGCGACCGATCGATACCGTCCTGCATCGGGAGCGTTGGGACCCGGGACCCGGGACCCGGTCGTTGTAACGTCACGGATCGCTACGAGACTGTCTCTCCGAAGTGGAAGAGGTCCACTCGAATGGGCGTGACATGACAGACCCGACCGACCGCCTTCGACGCTACGGCGAGGATATCGCCTCCGCCGTCAACCCTGCCCGCAGCAGGGTTGCGGCCATGCGCGCCATCGGCCGGGCCTCCTCGGCCCGATCTCCCCGAAGGGCCCCCCGCCTCGCCCTGGCCACCCTGGCGGTTCTGGTGGTCGGCAATGTCGTGACTGCCTCCGTGGCCGATGCGGCCGTTCCCGGAGATCTGCTCTATCCCCTCGACCGAGGCTATGAGGAGGTGGCCGACCTGGTGGGCCTGGGCGGGGATCACACCCCCGAGAGGGTGGAGGAGGCCCAGGTGCTCGTGGAGCGGGGCGACCACACCGACGCGGTGGACCTGCTGGCCGAGTCGGTGGACACCGACGTCGTCCGGGGAGCGGCCGCAGCTCTCCAGGAAATGGCCCCGTCCGATCCCCAGCTTCCCGAGCATGTGGAGGCCCTGGTGTCAGGAACGCAGGATCTGGTGGAGGCGCGTCGCCAGGGTGAGACCAGGCGCCTGCAGGAGGCAACGGCGGCGGTGCGCCTCCTCGCCATCCAGATCGGCGACCAGGTTCGCGACTCCCGGCCCGACGGGACGGGGCCGCCCTCCGACACCCCCGGCGAAGGTGAGCCGCCCTCCGACATCCCCGGACAGGGGCCACCCGACTCCGTCCCCGGACAGGGGCCACCCGACTCCGTGCCCGGACAGGGCGACCCCGGAGGCAGCGACCAGGGCAACGACTCCGGCCAGGGGCCTCCCGCGGAGGATCCGCCGGGAGCCACAAGCCCGGGTCAGGGCCGCAGCCGGCCCTGACCGCCGTTGATCCCCACCGCCGGCATCGCCGTTGACTTCGGCCGCACGGACGTATCCTGAGCGGGTGACGTCCAACCCGGCCGACATCCCCTCCCCCTGGCCGCCTTCCCCCGAGGACGTGGTCCTGGCCCGCGACGGGGACATGGACGCCATGGGCAGGGTCCTGGGAGCGGGTCACCCCAGGCTGTTGGCTTTCTATCACGGGGTGGGGATGCCGCCCGACCTGGTGGGCGAGATCGTGGCCGACGCCCTGGAGGGGATGGTTCGCAACTTCCCCAAGCTTCGGGATCCGGTGGCGTTCGAGGGCTGGTTCTGGGCCATAGCCCGCAACCGCATGCGCACCGCCATCCGCCGGTACCGATCCAACCGCAAGCCTCATGATGCGTTCGTCTCTCCCTCCACACCGGAGGAGAAGGCCATGATCCGCCACGAGCACGACGTGATTCGCGCCGCCCTGGACCTGCTGGCTCCCCGTGACCGGGAGCTGCTGTGGCTAAGGGATGTGGAGGGCCTGGAGTACGAGGAGATCGGAACGCGCCTGGGTGCCAGCCTGGGAACGGTGCGGGTGGCCTGCCACCGAGCTCGCAAGCGCCTGGAGGAGGCGTTCGTGAGATTGGAGGGAGGGCGATGATCACCTCCACCGCCAACCCCCTGGTGAAGGATCTGCTCCGGCTCCGCAACCGCCGGGAGCGTGACCTGAGGGGGCAGTTCCTCATCGAAGGACGGCGGCCCCTCCTCCGGGCGGTGGAGGGAGGGGCGGAGGTGGTCCAGCAAGTCGTGTGCCGGGATATGGGAGGCAGGCCGCTGGCCGACATCCCGGTGGTGGAGATGGGAGAGGCCCCCTTCCGGCGCCTGTCCCTGCGCCAGAGCCCGGACGGTGTGCTGGGGGTGGCCGCCCACCTGGACACCTCCCTCGCCCGGCTCCGGGTCTCCGCCCAGCCCCTGGTCCTGGTGGTGGAGTCCCTGGAGAAGCCGGGGAATCTCGGCGCCGTCCTCCGCACCTGTGACGGCCTGGGCGTGGACGCGCTGGTGGTGGCCGACCCCGCCACCGACGCCCACAACCCCAATGTGGTCCAGGCCAGCCAGGGTGCCCTGTTCACGGTCCCCCTGGGTGTGGGAAGCGGTCCGGAGGTCCGCCGATGGCTGGAGGAGAGGGGGATCCGCCTTCTCGCCACCACGCCGGAGGGGGGCCTGCCCCCATGGGACGCCGACCTGGCCGGGTCGGTGGCGATCGCAATCGGCTCGGAGGCGGCCGGCCTCGGCCCGGCGATGGTGAGTGCCGCCGACGCCACTGTGACGATCCCGATGCAAGGACGGGTGGACAGCCTCAACGCATCGGTGACTGCGGGTGTCGTGGCGTACGAGGCGGTGCGCCAGCGTCAGGGTTGAGCCAGCACCTCCACCGTGCTGGAACGTTCGCACCAGCGGCAGGTCACGGACTCGATCTCGCGGTCCAGGATCGTCTCCTCGTCCACCGTCATGTCCCCACCCAGTGTGAAGTGGTGAAAGCGACGCCTCCTGATCGTCTCCACCACGTCGAAGCGGGTTCGGTTCCCGCACCCGGTGCACACGTACCGGACCGTCGACTGTGTCGTTGTCTCCACCGCCAGCAGGTTAACCGCCCGCACCGCTACCGCTTGAACCCGAACATACGTTCGGGATATAGTCCAGGGCCCACCATGGCCATCCCCTATCAAGCCAGCTTCGAGGACCTGGGCACGCCGCTTTCCGACGTGACGTTCTGTGTGGTGGACCTGGAGACGACCGGTGGGTCGGCCGCCACCTGTGACATCACCGAGGTGGGAGCGGGACGCTACCGAATGGGTGAGGAGCTCGCCTCCTTCCAGACGCTGGTGAACCCGGGGGGCCCGGTCCCCCCGTTCATCACCATCCTGACCGGAATCACCCAGGCGATGGTGCTGGAGGCACCTCCGATCTCGGCGGTCCTCCCTGCCTTCCTCGAGTTCGTGGGAGAGGCGGTGGTGGTGGGCCACAACCTGCGGTTCGACCTCTCCTTCCTGGATGCGGCGGCGAAGCGATTGGGCTATCCCCCCGTATCCAACCGGACCCTGGACACCGCCCGGCTGGCGCGCCGGCTGGTGCCCGACGAGGTGCGCAACTTCAAGCTCGCCACCCTGGCGGCTCATTTCCGGTCCCCCGTCACTCCCACCCACCGGGCCCTGGACGACGCCCGGGCGACTGCCCATGTCCTGTGGGGCCTGCTGGAGCGGGCCGGCTCCATGGGCGTCACCGCCCTCGACGATCTTCTCCAGCTCCCCACAGCCCGTGGTGCCCGCCACTACGGCAAGATCGCCCTCGCCGATCATCTCCCCCGCCGCCCCGGCGTCTACCTGTTCGTGGACCGCGGCGGGGTCGTGTTCTACGTGGGGAAGGCCAACAACCTGCGGAGCCGTGTCCGCTCCTACTTCTACGGGGACGAGCGCCGCTCCGTGGGGAGCATGATGCGGGAGCTGCACCGGATCGACCATCGGGTCACCGCATCGCCCATCGAGGCGGAGGTGGAGGAGGTGCGCCTGATACACGCCCACCGGCCCCGTCACAATCGCCGGTCCCGGCCTCCCAGGTCGTCTCATTTCGTGAAGCTCACCCGGGAGGCATTCCCCCGCCTCTCCCTGGTTCGAACCCTGCGGGAGGACGGGGAGTGCTACCTGGGCCCGTTCCGCAATCGGGGAGCCGCCGAGACGGTGATGCTGGCCCTGTGGGATGCCGTCCCCGTGCGGCGGTGCCACCACCGTCCCGGATCCCGGGACGGCACATGTGCGGTGGCCCAGATGGGCGTGGCCCTGTGCCCGTGCGACGGGTCCCTCTCGACAGAGGAGTACGCCCCGGTGGTGGACGTGATCCGCCAGGGCATCGATGGGCGCCCCGACCTCCTGGTAGGGCCCCTGGAGGAGCGGATGCGCCGCCTGGCGGGGGAACGGCGATACGAGGAGGCGGCTACCGTGCGCGATAGGCACCAGGCGCTGGCCCGTGCCCTGGAGCGACGGCGTGCCTGGCACGCCCTGCAGGAGGCGGGGACGGTGGAAGTGGAGGGACGGGATGGTGAGCGAGCCCGGATCCGGAGGGGGCGTCTCCTTCAGGCCTGGGGGCCGGGATCCAATCCTCCCCTCCCCGTCGAGCCGGCGCCGTCGGACGCTCCGGCTCTCACCCCCGTCCCACCCGACATGCTTGTGGCCGAAGAGGCCCACCTGCTGTGGCGCTGGATGACCGCTCCCGGCACCCGGCTCATCGCCGCCGAGCATCCCTTCTCGCTTCCGGCTCGACCGGTCCCTGCTCTCGCCGGTTGAGGACAACCCGATCGAGCCCGGCGGGGCGCCCTCCCTCCCCAGTTTCCTAACCTTCCCGCCGATGCGCTTCATAGTCCGTCCCGGCACCGACCCGGTGGCAACCATGGACGCCACTCTCCTCAAGACGCTGGGCCTTCCCTCGGGGGGCGTGGTGGCGGTGGGCAAGAGCCACTGCCTGGTGGGTGCCGGAGGGGTGCCCGAGCCCACCGCCCTGCTGCTGGGCCCCCGCACGATGGCCAATGCCGGCCTGGAAGCTGGCGCCGGCGTCGACGTCACCCGGGCCATCATGGCCCCGGCCTCGACGGTGGTGCTCGACGCCGAGCGGGCACCGTTCCCGCCGGGGGACCTCGTGAGCGCCTGGCAGGGTCGCCCAGTCACGGCGGGCGACCGTCTGGAGCTACCCGACGGAGGCGAGGTTCGGGCCCTGGAGGTGATACCGGAGCAGGCGGGTACTGTGGGGCCGGGAACCCGCATAGTGGGGAAGGCCGAATCCCGGGAGCCGTCCCGGGCACATCCCGGCCCGGTGCCGCCGGCGCCCGAGCAGAGGATCACCAC
>JBKHJQ010000090.1:0-7939 GCA_046538055.1 Actinomycetota bacterium | reverse complement strand
GGCGTCAGGAAAGAGCACACATCGTCGATGAGGAGGACGTCGTAGGACTCGGTGACGACATCCTCGGGGCGCATCACCACCGTCCGCACCCGTGCGCCACCATGATCGGCCAGGAACCGGTGGAGGGCGTCGCCCCAGGGACGGGCAGAGGCGGCCAGAGCCAGCTCCAGCTCACCCATCGGACGTCCCCGTGGTCACCACGATGTCCACCTCCCCGTCGGCCATGGCCTCCGCCACCGCCAGCACCTGCTCCGTCTCCAACCCCAGCACGACGTGGTGCTCCGTCACGCTGGCCAGAGCGCCGCCGGATGAGTCCGACACCGTCAGCACCGGTACGTCGGTGACCACATAGGAGGCGACTCCTTCCTCATCCACATCCACCACGTCGACTCGGTCCCCCGCCCGGATCATCCCTCCGGCCGCCCGACTGGTGTCGACGGGGACCGACATGGAGGCGAGCCCGTCCGGTGCCGGGCTCGTCAGGAGGTCGCTCGAGCCGACCAGCTCCCCTTCCCGGAGAGGGCGGGCGGCGACCGTGCCCTCCAGACCCTCGGCAGAAGTGAGCAGGGTGGCCAGGGTCCCGCCCTCGGCCCGGAGCATGGTGGTGCCCAGATCCTCTGCGGTCACGACCTGCCCCGCCTCGATGGGCCGAGCAGCCACGACGACCGCCGTGGCGTCGTCGCGTGAGCGGAGGAAAGCGACATTGGCTATGAACGCCAGGATGGCGGCCGCGGCCACTGCCAGGTGGCCGATGCTCCATCGCCTGAAGGACCGACGTCGTGCCGAGGTCTCGTCGACCTTCCCCGCACTCCCTCTCCGCATCCCTATGCTCATACCTGCTCCGGCTCGCCAGTGGAGAACCTACGCTGAAGCTGTGCAGGGTGCGAGAAAGCGCGAAAACCATGGCTGAGGGCATGGAGGATCTCGCCCGTCAGCTGCGCCAGTCGGCCGGCCATGAGCTTCGGGCGGAAGCGGCCGAGGACGAGGAGCTGACCGAGCGGCAGCGCCTCCGGCGACGGACCCTGTCGGGAGCGGCCCAGGCAGCCATGCACCGGGGGGACCGCGTGGCGGTGAGCGTGGCGGGGCTGTCGCTGTCCCATCCCCTCCTGTCCGTGGGGGAGGACTACCTGACTCTGGAGGGCGACGAGCGATGGATCGACGTGCCGCTGGCAGCGGGTGTGATCACCTTCCATCCCCGCCCGGCCGGAGGTCGCTCGGGGCGACCGGAGGCAGCCACCTTCCGGGCACGGGTAGCCGAGCTGGAGCAGGAGCAGGCCGACGCAGAGCTCGTGACTCGGGATGGGGCGCGGTGGTCGGGACGGATAGAGATTCTGGGCGCCGACCATGTGGTGCTGGTCGAACCGGACGGCCGTTCCCACCACGTCCCGCTGGAGCGGGTGGCGGCCGTGTTCAGTCGGTTTCCGCCTCGCCGGAGCTGACTTCCTCAGTCGATTCCTCGCCCTCCGGGACCACCGGGTGGGCGCGGATGAACTCGAACAGATCGTCCCGGAAGAACTTGAAGGTCCGGCCTCCCGGCAGCTTGTAGGCGGGAAGCCTCCCCTCCCGGGCGTATCGCCGAACCATCTGCACATTCATACCCAGCAGGTCCGCTACTTGGGCTGCGTCCAGAATCGGAGGAAGGTCCTCGTTCGCCATGTGTCGTCCTCCAATGACGTACACCGCCATCGTATGGGAGCGCCCGGTCTATGTGAAGGGAGTCGACCGGGGTATCCCTCGAGTGTGATCCTCCCGCCTCCGTTACCCTGGGGAGATATGAGCGATGAACCTGTCCGACCGGAGATCGTGGCCGCCGTGGAGGAAGGAGGCGACGACGAGCCCGAAGGCGAGTCGGTAAGCCATCCCACCAAGCTGATCCGGATCGCGTCGATGACGCGGGCGATGCTGGACGAGGCCCGTCAGGCACCGATCGACGACAAGGGTCGCCAGCGGCTGGCCGAGGTGCACCGCCAGTCCCTGGAGGAGATGCGGGGCGTCCTCTCCGAGGAGTTGCTGGAGGAGTTCGACCAGGTGATGGTGCCCCTCCACGCCGACAACTCCACCGAGGCGGAGATCCGCCTGGCCCAGGCCCAGCTCATCGGATGGCTGGAGGGCCTATTCCACGGGATCCAGGCGTCCCTCTTCTCCCAGCAGGTGGCGGCCCAGAGCCAGCTGGCGGAGATGCAGCGGCGGGCCCTGCAGCGCCCCAAGCCCGAGCAGCAGGAAGGCTCCGGCCTGTACCTGTAGCCCGCTCAGCGGATGATCGCCACCAGGATGCCCAAACCGATGCACACCACCCCGATCGCCACCAGGCGCACGGGGGTGAGCACGTCGGGTAGCTTGATCGCCACGGTCGTCTCCACGTAGGCGATCGCCCCCACCACCAGCGACAGCACTCCCACCGTGAAGAGGACCCCCAGCAGGAGAGAGGGGAGGAATATGGCCAGGAGCAGGACCACGCCCACGCCCACCCAGAAGGCGGTGCCGCCGTAGACCTTGTCCCACAGGTCCCGGATCTCTTCGGCTACTCCCGACACCTCCCGGCCGACGTCCTCTCTTATCTCCTCGCCCAGGCCGGGACCCTCCTCCTCCTCCTTGCGGAACGCCTCATGGGTGGGCATGCGACGGGTCCGGCGGTTCTCACGCCGGTAGGAGGCGGTCTCGGCCAGGAAGCTCTCGTGCTCCTGCAGGGTGAGGAGCAGCTCGTCGTCGTCCACCCGGAAGCTGATGGTGGAGGGGTCCACCTCCTCGATCACCACCTGGTAGAGCTTCCACTCCCCGAGCTGGGTCTTCCCGGACTGGATCTTGATGTTCGCCTTGTCGACGTAGACCACCGCAGGCATGGTGGCCGGGTGGTCCCGCATCTGCATGTCACCGAAGAACACGGCCATGGGGGCCATCTTCGCAGATGGACGATCCGTGGTCCGGAAATGTCGCCGTTGAGGATGGCCGGGACTCAGGTGGCGCCCAGGGCTTCCTCGTAGGCCTCCTGGACGGGGGACGAGGGCTCCACGCCCAGCTCGTCGCGCAGGAGTCGTGCACATTCCGAGAAGGCGAGGAGCGCCTCCGCCCGGTTCCCGGCCAGGCGGTGGGCGCGGATGAGGCGGGCGTGGCTGGTCTCCCGAAAGGGATCCGCCTCCACCAGCTGGCGGGCTGCCACCACGGCCTGGCCCGGGTCGTCCAGGCGGATCCACACCTCGCAGGCGACCTCCAGGGCGCGGATGTGGCGTTCGTGGAGCAACCGTCGCCGCTGCTGGACCCACGCCAGCTCCACCCCTTCCAGGAAGGGGCGGCGGAGGATGGAGGTCGCCACGGCCGCCCGGGGCCAGGCACCGTGGGGATCCTCCCGCCGAAGCGCCCCTTCGGCCCCGTCCAGGGCGGCCGTTGCCTCCTCGGTGTCGATCCACAGGTCCGCCGACCTCCGCAGCTCCACCGCCCCCGAACCCGACGAGAGGACGCCGCGGTCGCACCCCGCCGCCATCAGGGCGCGCCGCAGCTTGGAGAGAAGCGGGTTGAGGGAGCGGTCGGCCCCGGCGGGGGCGTCGCCCTCCCAGAGGATGTCGGCCAGGCGGGCGCGGGACACCGGCCCCCGGCTGGACGCCAGGGCGGCCAGCAGGACCCGCCCCTGGGACCCCGGCAGGTCCGGCTCGTCCACGACCGCCGACCCCTCGATCACCATGCGCCCGGTGAGGTAGATTCGGATCACACCCGCCAACCTTTCACCAACACCGCCAACGTAGCCTCATCCCCGGACGGAAGGAATGCCATGTCCGATCGACTGATCGAATGCCCGTGCGGTGTGGTGATCACCGCCGAGGACCTCGAGGCGGTGGTGGCGGCTGCCCGCCGGCACGCCCGTGAGGTCCACGAGATGGAGCTCACCGACTCCGACGCCCGGGCCATGGCTCGACCCGCCTAGGAGGCGACATGCAGCGGCTGGAATGCGGCAAGCTATTCGAGGGATGCGAGGGAGTGGTGGAAGCCGAGACGACCGACGAGGTGATGGCTCAGGCGGCCGCCCACGCCCGGGAGTCCCACGGTCTGGAGACGCTCGACCCGGCCACCGTCGAAGCCGTCCGCTCCGCCATCGAATCCCGCTGACCCCCCATCCCGTTTTCGGACTTGGGTCGGTTACCAGCCTGACCCGAGGTAGGTGCCGCGCACGCCCCGGTCGGTGTCCACGGCCCCGGCCAGGTCGATGACGGTCTGGTCGGGCGCCATCCTCTCCCCCAGACCGGCGAACCCCTCGCCCTGATTGGTGACGACCAGCACGTCGCTGGAGGCCATTACGTCCTCCAGGCTGTCGCTCATGAGAGTGGCGATGTGGGGGATCTCGGCCTGGAGGAAGGCCTTGTTGGCCCCGGTCAGCTTCCCGAGCTGCACCTCGTCGTCGTAGACCCGGACGTCGAATCCCCGCCCGATCAGCGTCTCGATCAGCCTCACCGCCGGGCTCTCCCGCACGTCGTCCGTCCCCGCCTTGAAGGCCAGCCCCAGGACCCCGATCTGCTTTGCCCCGGAGGCCTCCACCGCTTCGATGGCCCGCTGCACCTGTGTCTCGTTGCTGGGGAGGATGGAGGACAGCAGCGGAGTCTGCAGGTCGAGCCGGCCGGACTGGTAGACGAGCGCCCTCAGGTCCTTGGGGAGGCAGGATCCCCCGAAGGCGAAACCGGGCCGGAGATAGGCGGGCGAGATGTTGAGCTTGCGGTCCATCGCCAGAATGTCCATCACTCGGCGGCCGTCCACGCCGTGGCGGCGGGCCACCGTCCCGATCTCGTTGGCGAATGCCACTTTGAGAGCATGGAAGGCGTTGTTGGCGTACTTGATCATCTCGGCCGTGTCGATATCGACGCGGACGAACCGTGTGTCCACCTTCTCGTAGATGCTCTCCACCGCCCGGGCACTGACCGGCTCTGTGGCCCCGATCACGGTAAGCTCGGCCAGGCGGAAGTCGGCCACGGCCGAGCCCTCCCGCAGGAACTCGGGGTTGGAGACATAGCCGAACCCCACCCCGGCGCTCCGGCCCGATGTCCGCTCCAGGAGGGGGATCACGACCTCCCGGGCCGTACCGGGGAGGACGGTGCTGCGCATCACGACCACGTGATGGGCGCGGGACGCCTTCAGAGCCGAGCCGATCTGGGTGACGACATTCTCGATGGCGGCCAGGTCCAGGCTGCCGTTGCGGTTGCTGGGGGTGCCGACGCAGACCAGGCTGATGTCGGTGGCCGCCACGGCCTCGTCGGCATCGGAGGTGACCCGGAGTCGGCCCGCCTCTATGGCCTCGGCGAGGATCCCGTCCAGGCCCTTCTCCGCCATGGGCGAGCGGCCCCGGCGGATCGAGTCCAGCTTGTCCTCGTTCACATCGACGCCCACCACCTCGTGGCCGTCGGCCGCCAGGCACCCGGCCGTCACCGAGCCGACATATCCCAGCCCGAACACGCTCACGCGGGCCATCAGGCTGTCACCCGTCTCGGGTGCACCACGGCCGGAGCATGCAAAGGAATCCCAGCTTCCCGTCCCACGCCGGCCAGTATGCCAGCAGGGGGCCCGGGGTCAACCGGCCGTGCGACCTACCCCCAATCCCGTTTCAACTCACCCGGCGGGCGGCGATTTGACGCTCCCGGCGGACCCGGCGACGCTCCCTCTCAGACATACCCCCCCAGATGCCGAACTTCTCGCCGATCTCGATGGCGTAGTCCAGGCACTCCGCCTGCACCTGGCATTCGGCACAGATGGCCTTGGCCTTGCGGGTGGACGCACCCCTCTCCGGGAAGAAGAGGTCGGCGTCGGCGCCACGACAGTTGGCGTAGTCCTGCCACGACAACTCGCGCAAGGCGAGAGCTTCGATGAGCTTGCTTTGCATCCCGCGGTCCCCTCTTACAGGCTTGTAATTACAAGCTTGAGACTAAGGTGTCTTACGCGCGCCGTCAAGACCCCTGTTCCGTCTTGGCATAATGGGCACCCCGAGGGAAAGGACGCGGTTGGCCACCACAGCAGAGCGACGGCGAAGCGTTTGGCCTGTGGAGTTCTACCGATCGGCGGTCGGCAAGAAATGGGTGATGGCCATCACCGGCATCGTCCTCCTCGGCTACCTGGTGGCTCACATGATCGGGAACCTCAAGATCTTTCTGCCGGACGTCAACGGCGTTCCCGAGATCAACCTCTACGCCCAGGAACTGCGCGAGCTCCTGTTCCCCCTCGCCCCCCACCATGTGGTCCTGTGGATCCTCCGGGTGGGCCTGCTGGCCGCCTTCCTCCTCCACGTCCACGCCGCCTACGCGCTGACCGTCATGAACCGCCGGGCACGGCCCACCGACTACTCGGGACCGCGCACCTATCTGGCTGCCAACTACGCCAGCCGAACTATGCGGTGGTCGGGGGTGATCGTCCTGCTGTTCGTCCTCTTCCACCTGTCCGACCTCACCTGGGGCATCCAGCCCATGGCGCCGGAGGGCTGGGAGCACGGCGAGGTGTACGCCAACTTCATCGCTACCTTCTCCCGCCCCTGGGTCACCGCCTTCTACGTGCTGGCCAACATCGCCCTGGCTCCCCACATCTATCACGGGGCCTGGTCGATGTTCCAGAGCCTGGGGGTCAACCATCCCCGCTTCAACCGCTGGCGCCGCTACTTCGCCTGGACCCTGGCGGCTGTGATAGTCGTACCCAACGTGGTCATGCCCGTGGCCGTGCTGGTGGGACTGGTAGGAGGCTGACATGACGAGCACCACCCGACTCGACGCCAAGATCCCCGACGGGCCACTGGCCGACAAGTGGGAGAACCACAAGTTCTCCGTCCGCCTCGTCAACCCCAACAACAAGCGCAAGTTCAAGATCATCGTGGTGGGCACGGGCCTGGCCGGAGCCTCCGCCGCCGCCACCCTGGGCGAGCTGGGCTACAACGTCCAGGCGTTCACCTTCCACGACTCCCCCCGCCGGGCCCACTCCATCGCCGCTCAGGGCGGGATCAACGCCGCCAAGAACTACCACAACGATGGCGACTCGGTCTTCCGCCTCTTCTACGACACCGTCAAGGGAGGTGACTACCGCAGCCGGGAGGCCAACGTGTACCGGCTGGCGGATGCCTCCCTCGCCATCATCGACCAGGCCACCGCCCAGGGCGTGCCCTTCGCCCGGGAGTACGGGGGGCTGCTGGACAACCGCAGCTTCGGAGGCGCCCAGGTGTCCCGCACCTTCTACGCCCGGGGGCAGACCGGCCAGCAGCTCCTTCTGGGCGCCTACCAGGCGCTGCTGCGACAGGTCCATGCCGGCAGCGTGGACCTGCGCACCCGCACCGAGATGCTGGACGTGGTGGTCAAGCACGGCCGGGCGGTGGGGATCGTCACCCGGGACCTGATCACCGGCGAGATCGAGAGCCACTCCGCCCATGCCGTGATCATCGCCACCGGGGGCTACTCCAACGTCTATTACCTCTCCACCAACGCCATGGCCTCCAACGTGACGGCCGCCTGGCGAGCGCATCGACGGGGCGCCCTCTTCGCCAATCCATGCTTCACACAGATCCACCCCACCTGCATCCCCCAGTCGGACGAGTTCCAGTCCAAGCTCACCCTCATGTCCGAGTCGCTGCGCAACGACGGGCGGATCTGGGTCCCCAAGAAGGCCGACGAGACCCGCCCGCCCGACCAGATCCCCGACGAGGACCGCGACTACTACCTGGAGAGGATGTATCCCGCCTTCGGGAACCTGGTGCCCCGCGACGTCGCCTCCCGGGCGGCCAAGCGGATGGTGGACGGCGGCAAGGGTGTGGGCCCCCGCAAGAACGGCGTGTACCTCGACTTCGGCACCGCCATCGAGCGGGTGGGAGCAGAGGTTATCGCCGACCGCTACGGCAACCTCTTCGACATGTACGAGCGCATCACCGACGAGAACCCCTACAAGGTCCCCATGCGCATCTACCCCGCCCCCCACTACACGATGGGAGGGG
>JBKHJQ010000089.1:0-8030 GCA_046538055.1 Actinomycetota bacterium | reverse complement strand
GTCGGCATGATCGGCGGTCTGATCGGGGTCCTGGCCATCATCCTGTTCGTCACGGCGCACGAAGCGGGTCACTTCGTGGCGGCCAAGGCCACGGGGATGAAGGCCACAGAGTTCTTCTTCGGGTTCGGTCCCCGGCTCTGGTCGTTTCGCCGGGGTGAGACCGAGTACGGCATCAAGGCCATCCCCGCGGGCGGGTATGTGCGCATCGTGGGGATGAACCCCTTCGAGGAGGTAGCGCCCGAAGACGTGGGCCGCACCTACCGGGAGAAGCCCTTCTGGAAGAAGTCTGTGGTGGTGCTGGCGGGAGTGGGGATGAACTTCCTCATCGCCTATCTGATCTTCTTCGGGCTGGTGATGGCGATGGGGGTCAACGAGCCGGTTCCGGTGGTGGACGAGGTGATCTCCACCCGCCAGGGCGAGGTGACCGCCGCCTCGGCTGCCGGCCTCCGGGCCGGCGACCGGATCGTCGGGCTGAACGGGCGCGAATACGACGATTGGGAAGGGATCTCCTCTCTCATCTCGGGCAACCCGGGAGAGTCGATCACATTCACCATCCTCCGGGATTCCGAGGAGCTGGAACTGGACGTGACGCTCGGCTCGCGGACGCTGGCCGACGGCGACGTGGTGGGCTTTCTCGGCATCGCCCCTGAGTTCGATCGCCGACCCGCCGGCGTCCTGGAGAGCCTGGGCTTCGCCGCACGGGACGTGTGGAGCAACATCGGACTCACGTTCCGGGCTCTGGGAGACCTCCTCCATCCTGAATCGCTCCTGCGGCTGGCCGGCGTGTTCGTCGGGGATACCGACGTCCCGATGGAGAGTCGCCCGGTGAGCCCCATCGGCCTGGCCAACCTGGGGAGCCAGGCGGAGACGATCGGGATCCCCAACTACATCGCGCTTCTCGCCTCCGTGAACGTCATCCTCGCCACGTTCAACGTCATTCCCCTCCTCCCGCTCGACGGAGGGCACTTCGCGGTGGCTGCGTGGCAGAAGGTGACGGGACGGGAGCCCGATGTCCGCAAGCTGGTCCCCGTGGCGATGGCAGTCGTCGCCCTCTTCGTGTTCCTGACTCTGGCGGCCATCGTCCTCGACATCTTCAACCCCATCCAGATGTGAGTCCCGCCCGTCGGACGCGCCGTCCTTCCCTGTTCCGGCCCTCGGTCGGTACCATGGAACCGTGATCCCCCGCAGAGAGACCCGAGAGATCCGGGTCGGCGACGTGCGCGTGGGCGGCGGCGCTCCCGTCTCGGTGCAGTCCATGACCACGACGAAGACCGCCGACGTGGACGGCACCCTCGCTCAGGTCTACGCCCTGCGAGGAGCCGGGGCCGACATCGTCCGCATCACATGCAACGACGTGGAGGCCGCCCAGGCCCTGGCGGAGATCGTCCCGCGATCTCCCGTGCCGATCGTCGCGGACATCCATTTCCAGTACCGGCTCGCCCTGGCGGCCATGGAGGCGGGAGTGCACGGCCTCCGCCTCAATCCCGGGAACATCCGCAAGGAGGATCACATCAAGACGGTGGCCCGGGAGGCCCGGGACCGGGGGCTTCCCATCCGGGTGGGCGTCAACGCCGGTTCCCTGGACAAGGACCTGCTGGAGGAGTACGGGGGGCCGGTTCCGGAGGCGCTGGTGCAGTCTGCCCTCACCGAGATCGCCTACCTGGAGGACGTGGGCTTCAACGACATCAAGATCTCGGTCAAGCATTCCCACGTGCCGTCGATGGTCGAGTCCTACCGGCTCCTGTCTCAGCGCGTGGACTACCCCCTCCACCTGGGCGTGACCGAGGCAGGGCCCCCTCCCGGAGGCCTCATCAAGTCGGTGGCCGGAATCGGAACCCTGTTGCTGGAGGGCATAGGCGACACCGTTCGCTTCTCCCTCACCGCCGATCCCATCGAGGAGGCCAAGGCCGGTCGCCAGCTGCTCGAGTATCTGGGGCTGAGGGACCGGGCGGGGTTGGATCTCATTGCCTGCCCGTCCTGCGGTCGGGCGGAGGTGGACGTGATCGAGGTCGCCACCAAAGCTCAGGCCGCCCTGGAGGCGGAGAACCTCCCCATCCAGGTTGCGGTCATGGGATGCGTCGTCAACGGCCCCGGGGAAGCCCGGGGTGCCGATATCGGGATCGCCGCGGGCCGGGGCCGGGGGCATCTGTTCATCAAGGGCCAGGTCGTGCGCGTGGTGCCGGAGGCGGAGATGGTGGACGCCCTCCTGGACGAGGCGCGCAAGCTGGCCGCCGAGGGAGTGGAGGCCCGCCTGGCGGCAGCCGATTCCCAGGCGGAGGAGGTGGCTCGTTCCAGCCGGGAGCAGCTGGTGGAGATTCAGGGCGACGCCAATCGCTCCGCCGAACGGCGGGCACGCGTCGCCGAGGTGGCGGACCGGTGACGTTTTCGCGCACCGAATGCGGGCTATAGGCCGCAAATGATGCGCGAGAACGTGGTGAGTGTCCCGGCGCTGTATCAGGGGATCACCGGAATAGCGCACGGAGGCTATGTCGCAGGGCTCATGGCCCGCCAGTCGCCGGAACCTGTCAAGGTGACGCTCCGGAGTGCGCCCCCGCTGGACACGCCTTTGACCCTGGAGGGTCGGTCGCTCTTCAACGGCCGGGGACGCACCATCATGGAGGCAGAGCCGGTGGGAGAGATCACAGAGCGGCTCGGGGTCCCGGGTATGGAGGACGTGGCGGGGCGGACTCCCCATCCCCGATTCGACGATCATCCCTACCCCCAATGCTTCGTATGCGGGACGGAGCGGGAGGACGGCTTCGGCCTGAGGGTCTCGGCTTCCGACTCCGACGGCACGGCGGCGGGCATCGTCACGCCCGGCGGTCCCCTCCTGGGTCCGGGGGATGAGGTCTCCAGCGAGTTCGTGTGGGCGATCGTGGACTGTGTCACCGTCTGGGCGTTCGCCGACCGGTGGGACGACGAGGGGTGGTGGCCGGCCGTCACCGGCCAGATCGCCGTTCGTCAGCTGCAGGAGCTGCGGCGGGACCGACCCTATGTGGCCGCGGCGCGGACGGCAGGGCGACAGGGGCGGCGGATCGTGGTGAACGCCCAGGTGAACGACGCCGACGGAGACCCCTGCGCTGTGGGTCGGGCGGTCTGGGTGGTGGTTCCGGCCGCCCCCGCCTGATCCGGGGCGACGATTCCCGATTCCCGTTTCCCGCCCTGCATGTACCCTGACGGGCCAATGCGTTGGTCACAGGCATTCATTCCCACCCTCCGCGACGATCCGGCCGGAGCCGAGGCGGTGAGCCACAAGCTCCTGGTGCGGGCGGGTTTCATACGCCAGCTGTCCGCCGGGCACTACTCGATGCTCCCACTCGGCCAGCGGACCCGGCTCAAGGTGGAGAACATCATCCGAGAGGAGATGAACCGCATCGGGGGCCAGGAGGTGGTGCTCCCCACCCTCCACCCGGCGGACGTGTGGAGGCAGTCGGGGCGCTACGAGCAGATGGGCGACAACCTCTTCAAGCTCGTTGACCGCAAGGGCGTGGAGAACGTGATGGGCATGACGGAGGAGGAGCTGTTCGCCATCCTCGCCCGTGAGCTCACTTCCTATCGCCAGCTCCCCCAGATCTGGTATCAGATGCACACCAAGTACCGGGACGAGCCTCGCCCCAAGTCGGGGCTGCTGCGGGTGCGGGAGTTCACGATGAAGGATGCCTACACACTCGACATCGACCGTCCCGGCCTGGATGTGGGCTTTGACAAGCACCACGGTGCCTACCAGGCCATCTTCCGGCGCCTGGGGATGGAAGCGGTGGATGTGGTCGCCTCCTCGGGGGCCATGGGAGGATCGGAGTCGGTGGAGTTCATGGTGCGCAGCGAGGCGGGGGAGGACTGGATCGTGACCTGCCCCGAGTGCGACTACCGGGCGAATCTGGAGAAGGCCGTCTCCCGGGTGGCGTCGGTGGACGACGGCGAGCGAGGTCTCTCGCCGGAGCGCTTTCCCACCCCGGGGATCCGGACGATCGCCGCCCTGGCCGAGTCCCATCCCGACATCGCCTCTCCCGGGCGCCAGCTCAAGACCCTCGTCTATGTGGTGGACGGCACTCTGGCACTGGCCGTGCTGCGCGGCGACCACGATCTGCAGGAACAGAAGCTGATCGATGCCACCGGGGCGTCGGACATCCGTCCCGCCCAGCCCGAGGAGGTGCAGGAGGGGCTGGGAGCGCTGCCGGGCAGCCTGGGAGCGGTTGGCGTCAAGGAGCATCCGGTCCTGGTGGACGAGGCCCTGCGGGGCCGCTTCAACCTGGTGACGGGGGCGAATGAGGACGACTGGCACCTCCGCAATGTCGATCCGGAGCGGGACTTCGGCGAGTACCGCTGGGCCGACCTGCGGGAGGTGACCGAGGGGGAGCCCTGTGTGGAATGCGGGTCGCCCCTCGAGATGTGGAGGGGGATCGAGGTCGGGCACATCTTCAAGCTCGGCACCAAGTTCTCAGAGGCCTTCGATGCCTACGTCCAGGACGAGGAGGGGGAGTCCCATCCGGTCGTGATGGGGTCCTACGGGATCGGCGTGGAACGCAACATGGCGGCGGTGGTGGAGACCAGCCACGACGAGCGGGGAATCATCTGGCCGGTCAGCGTCGCACCCTACGAGGCGGTCATCACGGTCCTGCGGGCCGACGACCCCACGTCGGCCTCCGCCGCCGAGGATCTGTACCGGCGCCTGGAGGAGGTGGGGGTGGAGACTCTGCTGGACGACCGGGCGGAGCGTCCCGGCGTCAAGTTCGCCGACGCCGAGCTGATCGGCATCCCCTGGCGGATCACGGTCGGTCCCCGCGGGGTGGAGGCCGGCACGGTGGAGCTGACCGAACGGTCGACCATGGAAACCGTCGAGGTCCCCTCCGATGAGGTGGTGGACCGGCTGGCCGAGAAGGTGGCGGACGCCCGCTGACCGTTTTCGGGGCATCGACTGCGGCCTATAGGCCGCAGTCGATGCGCGAGAACGTCATGGAGTGAACCGGTGGGGACCGGCGTAGACCACGAAGCGGCCGCCCCGGGTGAAGCCGATCAGGGTCAGGCCCAGCTCGTCGGCCAGGTCTGCCGCCAGTGAGGAGGCAGCGGAGACGCCACACACCACCGGAATCCCGGCCACCGCCGCCTTCTGGGTGATCTCGAACGAGACGCGGCCCGACACCACCAGGGCCACCTCCCCGAGCGGCCAGCGCTCTCCCACCAGGGCCCCGACAGCCTTGTCGACGGCGTTGTGGCGGCCGACGTCCTCGGCAGAGGACAGAACGGCGCCTCCGGTGTCGCACACCGCGGCGGCGTGGAGCCCCCCGGTGCGGTCGAAGTCGGGCTGGGAGCCTTCCAGGGCCGCGATCCAGCGAGCCGGCAGCTCGGCGGTGATCCGGGGGCCGGTAGGGGGCTCCCGGCCCGCCACCCGGACCGCATCGATGGACGCCTTCCCGCATACCCCACAGGAAGAGGACACGTAGGCCGACCGTCGGAAGCGCTCCGGGTCGACCTGGACCCCCTGGGCCAGCCGCAGATCCCAGCGATCCCCCACACCCACGGGCTCCACGGCCGCCACCTCGTCGGGGGAGATCACGATCCCCTCGGTGAGGGCGAACCCCCGGGCCAGGGCCTCGTCGGCGCCGGGTGTGCGCATGAGCACGGCCAGGGGCACGCCGTCGAGGCGGATCTCGACGGGTGCCTCCTCGGCCAGGTCGTCCACCTGGTTCGATCTCCGGCCGTTCTCCACGGCCAGGACGGAGCGCTGCACCGACGCCATGAGGGAAGGGTAGGGACGGAGGACGGCGTGGGGGTCGCGACGTGGCACCATGGAACCATGCGCGTTCACAATTTCGGAGCGGGGCCCTGCGCCCTTCCCCGGGCGGTGCTGGAGGAGGTCCGGGACGAGTTTCCCGAGTACGGCGACACCGGGATGACCGTGATCGAGATGAGCCACCGCTCCGCCGACTACGAAGCGATTCACCACGATGCCCGGGAACGTGCCCGGCGGGTGGCGGGCGCACCCGATGACTTCGAGATCCTCTTCCTGCAGGGCGGCGCCACCCTCCAGTTCTCCATGGTGCCCATGAACCTGCTGGCCGGGGGCGACATCGCCGGCTATGTGGTGAGCGGGTCCTGGGGCAAGAAGGCGCTGGGCGACGGGTCGATCCTGGGCGGCTATGCCGCCTGGGATGGAGGGGCATCCGGCTACACCACCATGCCCGCCCCGGGTGAGGTGCAGGTGCGGGCCGGCACGCGCTACCTCCATGTGACCTCCAACGAGACGATCGGGGGGATCCGGATGGTGGATCTGCCCGACGTGGATGTTCCGCTGGTCAGCGACATGTCCTCGGACTACCTGGCCCGGCCCATCGACTGGGCCCGGCACGATCTGGTGTACGGGGGCGTGCAGAAGAACCTCGCTCCCGCCGGAATGGCCCTCGTCTTCGTCCGCCGCTCCGTGGTGGAGGATCGTGCCGATCTGGGCACCTACCTGCGCTACTCGACCCACGTCAAGGGCGACTCCCTCGCCAACACGCCGCCCATGTTCCAGATATACGTGATGGGGAAGGTGCTGGCACACCTGGAGGCCCAGGGTGGGGTGGCCGGCCTGGAGAAGCGATCCGCGGAGAAGTCCCGGATGGTGTACGAGGCGATCCAGTCCTCCGACGGCTTCTACCGCTCCCCGGTGGACGAGGCGGTCCGGTCCCACACCAACGTGGTGTGGCGGCTGCCCACCGAGGAGCTGGAGGGCCGGTTCGTGGATGAGGCGACCCGGCGAGGTCTGGTGGGCCTGAAGGGGCATCGCAGTGTGGGAGGGATCCGCGCCTCCCTGTATGCCGCCACCGAGCTACCTTCGGTGGAGGCCCTGGTGGAGTTCATGGGGGATTTCGCGGCCCTTCACCGCTGAGATCGGCCGGCCCTCCTGCTTCCCCTCCCGGGCCGGGGGATTCTCGTTCGGTCTGCGCCACGCGACTCGGTATAATCGATGCCTGCCAACTGAAATCGCTTTTCGCTAGAGGTGGGCGTGCGTGCCCACCTTATTGCTGTGGCCACAACGGCCGGGAAGACCACCGACGACGACATGACCAGCACCGAAGCCGCACTCTGGAACAAGACCGAGGAATACCTGGCGGACGAGCGCATCGAGCTCGACGACCTGGAGATCCTGGGAAGCGGTCGCGCCCGGACCGTGAAGGTGACGGTGGACGGGGTGGGTCTGGACCTGGATCGCATCGCCGAGCTATCCCGGGGGATCTCCCGCCTGCTGGACGCAGAGTACGACCCGGATGGGTCCTACCAGCTCGAGGTGACCTCGCCCGGGCTGGAGAGGGCGTTGAAGCGCCCCCGGCACTTCCAGAAGTCGGTGGGACGCGAGGTGGTCCTCAAAGCTCGAGACGCGGAGGGCAAGGTGGCCACCCATCGCGGCGTCCTCGTGGCCGCCGGCGACGACGCAGTCACGATCGAGGCGGACGAGGCCGAGTTCCGCTATCCCTACGCGGCGGTGATCTCGGCGAGAACGGTTTTCCGGTGGGAGTCGGCTCCCAAGCCGGGTAGATGAGGAGAACGACGATGCAGATGGATGCACAGGTGATGGACGCACTCGAGTTGCTCGAGCGGGAGAGGGGAGTCCCGGTCGAGGCGATTCTCGATGCCCTCGCCAACGCCCTCGTGTCTGCATACAAGCGGTCCCCGGGCGCGGCCGAGGAAGCACGGGTCACGATCGACCCGGACTCGGGAGACATCATCGTCTACGCCCAGGAGCTGGACGAGGACGGGAACGTGGTCTCCGAGTGGGAGGACACACCCGCCGATTTCGGCCGCATCGCGGCTCAAACCGCCAAGCAGGTGATCCAGCAGAGGCTGCGGGAGGTCAAGCGCGGCCAGGTGTTCGACCTGTATGAGGGCAGGGAGGGGGACCTGGTCACCGGCATCGTGCAGCAGATCGACAACCGCTTCGCCATCCTCGACCTGGGTGACGCCGAGGCGATCATGCCCGGATCCGAGAGGATCCCGTATGAGAGGCTGCAGCGGGGCAACCGCGTCAAGGCGCTGATCGTGGAGGTGAGGGG
>JBKHJQ010000088.1:0-8044 GCA_046538055.1 Actinomycetota bacterium | reverse complement strand
TCTGATCGGTGTCGACCTGAATGGCATCGGGTCCGGCGAATGCCCGACCCTGGTCGTCGGTCACCACGTCCTCCAGGCCGGTCGTCCCCGCGTACTCCGTCATCTCCTCGGCGGCGGGATCGAGGATGCGGACCCCCGTCTCGTGGTTGATGAACATGACGTCGCCGCTCGGGGTGCGGCGCGCATCCTGGATGCTGTGGGTCTGGCGGTAGAACCACACCACCTCCCCCTCTCCGTCCACCGCCACCAGGTACCCGTCGTACCGTCCCTCGCCATCCAGCGGGGAGGCATCGAACAGGGTGAGGCCGGGGCTCATCGCCTCCGGCATCGTCTCAGCCTCGATGGGCGGCATATCGGGGGGAAGGGCGCCGGTGCTTAACGTCGTCGACTCGGCGGTCCCGTCGGCCTCGACGGTCACGGTGTAGGTCGTTTCAGGTCGCAGGCCGAGTATGGGCAGGGTCTGGAATCCGCCCGTAGCGCTGGAAGGCGAGACCACTACGCCCCGGCCGCTGCCGTCGGTGACCTCCATCCGGGGTGGTGCCTCCCCGGTGGTCGTGAACCGGGCCTCCCCTCGTAGGGGATTCTCGCTCGAGATCTGGGCCTGCAGATCCAGAGTGGGCGCTGTTGAACTGTCGGTCGCATCCGAGCAAGCCGCTAGGGCCAGCGCGGCCGCCAGGATGGCCAGACGGGCAAGCCTTTCACCGGTGAGCATCCCCGTTCGCTACCCCGCTCCGCCCATGCTCAAACCCGTCCCGTGTCACGAATCGAGGGGACGGAGAACCCAGGGGCTCACCCACCACACCGCCCCCGCGGACACCAGCGCCATGAACGCCACGGTGAGCAAGGCCACCTCGTCCCATCCTCCCGCAGCCCGGACAGAGCGGAGGTTGCCCACCACCATGGCGACTGCTGCACCTGCCGTCAGCCACGGCCGGGCCCGGTTGCTGTCCACACCCGCGCTCACACGGCTCCAGGCCAGGAGCGCCAGGGTGAGGCCCAGGGCGATGGCGATGCCCAGCGTCGGACCCCGCCGAAGCCCGAAGAAGACCGCTGCGTCCCATCCGTTGTCCACCCGGGCCCATATGCCTCCCCCCTCCAGACCTATGAATCCAAACCCGAAGAAGATGAGCCCCGCCGCCAGCATCCCTGCGGCCGCCCCGGCCAGGACCGAACGGGTCACGAGCATCAGCCACCGTCCCGGTGATATGTGCTGAGGTTGTCCACTAACGGCATGCTTCATGATCTAGGCTCCGGACCGCTACCCGCCCGGGGCCACAGCTAACCACTCTCGGTTTCGCAGCGGCCGCACAGGGGTAGAGGAGGTCAAATGCCGCGGACGTGTCTCACATCGGTGCTGACGCTGTCCGCCCTGTTGTTGGCGGCCTGCTCTCCGGAGCCCGCCCCCAGCCCCACTACCGACATGCCGGTGGCCACCAGCGCCATCACCTCCACCAGCGCGGCGTCCACCACTCAGCCCCAGTCGACGACGACCGACACCGGTCCGGCTCCCCAGGGGACCCTCCACGTCGGGACGACAGCCGTCCTCGACAGCCTGGATCCGGCCGACGCCGTGGATCTGCCCGACTGGGAGATGATCCTGGCGATGGCCGAGGGGCTCTTGGTCCGTGAGCCGGAGAGCGGCGAGCTCACGCCGGGCGTCGCCGCCGAGGAGCCGCAGGTGAGCGACGACGGCCTCACATACACCTTCCGCCTGGAATCCGGCGTCCGCTTCTCGGACGGGCTGGAACTCACCGCCCCTCTCTACGCGGACTCCGTGGAACGGGTGATGACCCTCAATGGTCGTGCCTCCGACATGGTCAACGGCTTCGTGGACCGGGTGGAAGCCGTGGACGACTCCACGCTCGCCTTCCATCTTCACCGCCCTTTCGCCTTCTTCCCTGTGTTGCTGAGTGGGGCGGCCTACGTGCCCACCCACCCCGACATCTACTCATCCGAGCAGATCGAGCCCCGCCCGCCCCCGCCCTTGCATGGGGTGGGAGACTGGTACATCGCCGAACTGGACGAGGACCAGGCCGTCCTCCGCGCCAACCCCGAGTCGCAGGCAGGGCCCTCCATCGAGAGCGTGGTGATCCACTACTACGCCACCTCCGAGGAGCTGACCGCAGCGATGACGTCCGGGGATGTCGACCTGGCCTGGAGGGGCGTGGGCCCGGAGATGGTCTCCGCCCTGGAGCCGATGGAGGAAGTGACGGTGGCAACGGCCCCCGGAGGCGTCCTGCAGTTCCTCACGCTCAACCACCAGCGTCCTCCCACCGACGATCCCCTGGTGCGGCGGGCGATCGCCACGGTGGTGGACCGCCAGGCCGTAGCCAGCCGGATTCTCAACGAGTCGGTGAGTCCCGCCTACTCACCCATACCTCCCGGCTTTCTCGGCTCTGCCGGAGTGTTCCGCGATGCCTACGGCGAACCGGATCCGGCGGAGGCCACCGAGCTGCTCACCGAGGCGGGTTACACGCCGGAGGAGCCGGCTCAGCTCGAGCTGGCGTATCCGCCGGAGCGATACGGGTTGCAGGTGGCCGAGGCCGTGGGGGAGCTGGAGCGCCAGCTCGAGTCGACCGGGCTCATCGACGTGACCCTCACGGCTCAGGCGTGGAACACCTACGTGGGCGAGGTAGTGGCCGGCTCGTACAACGCAGCCTTCCTGGGGTGGGTATTCGACTTCCCGGACCCCCACAACTACCTGGCGCCCTTCCTGCTTCAGGGTGGCCTGGGCGGGAGCGGGGCAGGGCCCGCCGAGGAGGTGGACCCGATGGTGGCGTTGCTGGAGGAAGCCGCCGTGGAAGGCGACAACGATCTCCGCGGCGCCCTCTACGTCGAGCTACAGGAGATGTATGCGGAGGACGTGGTGACCCTTCCCCTCTGGATCGATCCGGAGGCGGTGGCCTACTGGGACCACGTCTCGGCAGATCCCGAGGGCCCCGATCCGGAGGCGCTCAACATAGGAGCGGACTTACGTCTCGACTACTCCTCGCTGCGGCTCGATCGCTAGGCCTCATTGCAGGCGCAGGTGCATCAGGAAGACGTTGTAGGCATCCCAGCGCGACATCGTGAAGAAGATCTCCGGCTGGGTGGAGTCGAAGGGGATGATGAAGGGGGCATAGAGCTGGGGGTGGTCGCGGCCTGTGGTGATGAGGCGCTCGTCGCTCCAGGGACCGGTCAGCTCCTCGGCGGTGCGCACCACGATGGCCCGGTGGGGCTCGGACAGGTACATCATGACCCAGCTGTCCAGGTAGTCGTTCCAGGCCACCGACAGCTCACCAACCGGTGCCGGTACCACGGCCGCCGCCCGGGACTCGACCGCAGTCCAGTCCCGGCCGTTCCAGTAGCGGTAGGAGCCGATGTCGAGGAGGTCCTGCTCGGGCACCCGGGCCACCTTCACCGCTCCCTGCCGACCGGCGGGGATGCCGAGCAGGTAGATGCGACCAGGGTCCTCGGGATTCCGGACGAACGACACCTGGGCGAAGTTGCTGTTCCGTCCCCACATCTCGCCCGACCTCGACCAGGTGAGGCCGTCGTCGTCGGAGTAGGCGATCCCGGCGTGGTTGATCACCCACCGCCCCGGGGCCACCCACCGGCGTACGGACATGTAGTGGAGTGCCATCCTCTCACCGAGCGAGATGCCGTTGGTGGGAATGACCGTCGGCTCGACCCAGTACACCTTGTGGGACGAGAGGAGCTCCGTCGCCCTCCCCTCCGTCTCGCCGACGAAGCTCTCGAACTCCAGACCGGTGGAAGGGGAGTCGAGGGCGGTGATCTTGGCCATCGTGTTCGACCGCCAGTCTTCCCGGGCGCGCCCGTAGGTGTCACCGAAGACCATGTAGAGGTCGCCCTTGTGGAAGAAGGTGTGCCCCAGGTCCGTCCCGCCTACGTTCCAGCGCTGGTACGTCCTGTTGGGAGATCCCGGGCCGGTGAGCTGCTGGGTGACCGTCAGCGACTCGAAGTGCTCCCACAGGGGTGGTAGCTCGGGCGGCCGCTGGGGGGTGGCCGGGTCGGCGCGGAGGAGGCCCAGGGGAACCTGATTCCGGCCCTGAGCGAGTATCAGCAGGGCTACCCCTGTTGCCGCCAGCAGGAGGGCGGCGATCGTGATGCGACGGGACCGGCGCTTGATCTGTTGGCTACCCGGTGTGCGCTGTTCTCCGGTATCAGCCGAGCTCGACACCGGCCAGCACCAGGGCGATCCACAGGACGACGAGGATGCGCAGGGGCCGGTCATTCCAGACGATCGCCACCGGGTCGTCGGATGCTCCTTCATGTACGAGCAGCGAGAAGCGCAGCAGCACCATCACGAGGAAGAGAAAGGATCCGAGGAACCAGGCCTGGGAAGGAAGCCCGTGCTGATAAGCCCACAGCCCGTAGCCGACCATCGTCACTCCGGATGAGAGCGTCATCACATGCTGATGGTAGAAGGCGGCCGAGCCGGCCGATGCAGGCCGGTGGGCGCCCACTGCCTCTCCCAGCTGGCGATGCTCGCCGTAGCGCTTGCCTGCAACCAGGAACAGCGCCCCGAAGAAGGCCACCAACACGAACCAACGGGAGAGAGGCACCCCCGCCGCCAGGCCTCCGGCCACTGCCCGAACAGCGAAACCCAGCGCCACCGCCACTACATCCACCATGGCGATCTGCTTCAACCACACCGAGTAGGAGATGGTGAGAGCGATATAGGTCACGAGCGCCAGCACGAACCGGGGGCGGCCGATGGCGATGGCGGGCACCAGTGACAGGGCCATGGCCGTTCCTCCCAGGACCTTGGCCCGCCCCACGGGGATGATCCCGGCCGCCACCGGGCGGTAGCGCTTGACCGGATGAAGCCGGTCGTTGGCGGCGTCCATGGCGTCGTTGATGAGATAGGTGCCGGCGGCGGCGAGGGTGAATGCCCAGAAGGCCACCACGGCAGTGAGGAAGATCTCCGTCTGGAACAAGACCCCCGCCGCGGCAGGGGCTCCAAAGACGAGGAGGTTCTTGGGCCACTGCCGCGGGCGGGTGGCGCGGAGGAGGGCTCCGGCGGGAGAGTGTCTGGCGGGGGTGGAAACTGGGGTGGTGACGGTGCTCAATGGCCTGCGGAGTCGATTTGGGTCCTCATACCCCGACGTCCGTCAGCTCAAACACAGCGGCCACCTCCTCTACAATCCACGGTCTCGGGCGTTTAGCTCAGGTGGCTAGAGCGCTTCCCTTACAAGGAAGAGGTCGGCGGTTCGAGTCCGTCAACGCCCACCGGTATAGGGCCTCGCCAGACAACGCCCAATCCGGTTCGCGTGAGAAGATCACGACTGCTCCGGCAGATCCTCACAGCAACAGTGCTCGGAGTCGCAGCGACGGACGACATTGCCTCGTTCGACCAGGCACCCGCACTCTGCGCAGGCGATCTGCATGGGCCACACCGTAGCCGATGGACGTGGCCTATCAGGGTCGCCTCCGCTTGTCGGCTGGCGCCCCGGCAGCAACGATGGGCCGTCCGATCTCCGCCCCCTAGAGCTTGCTCCGGGGCACTTCAGTGCCAGTCGCTGATGCGGACATCCTCCGGCGCCGGGCGGCCTCTTCCGGTTTCGACCATCTCCTTGAGGCTCAGGAGGAAGGTGGCCCACTTGGTGCTGCAGTGATGCATGAACTCGACCGGCTGGCGCCATCCCTCGTGCTTGAAATTGACGATGGTGTACTCGTCGCGCTGGTCGAGCGCCCAGTCGACGTCGGTTCCGATCCATTCCTCCGGCCCGTCTGTGACTTTCCACCGGATGTGGCCGGCGGGGTCGAGGTCGAGGATCTCCATCTCGAACCCGCCGGCGTCGCCGAACCGGAACGACAGCTGCCCTCCCACCTCGCTGGACCCGGTCGTGTCGGTCGTCCACCAGCCGGAGATCCCCTCCGGTGTGGCTACGGCTCTATAGACCTCGTCCAGGGGTGCCACGACCCCGATGCGATGCAGTATGTCGGCCATCTCATGCTCCCTTGTCGTCGTCTCGGTTGTGCTTTCGGCTCTGTTCGATGGATTCGGCGATCGCCTTGATGCGCCCGAGTCGTGCGTCCCAGGCAGCTCCCACTTCCGACAGCTGGGCGACTGCCCGGCTCAGTTGCCTCTCATCGATCCGGTAGTGACGTTCCCGGCCTGCGGGACGGGTTCGGACCAGACCCACCCGGTCCAGCACCACGAGGTGCTTGGAGACCGCCTGGCGGGTGATCGGCAGCCGCTCGCTCAGCGACGTGGCCGTGCCCGTCCCGTCGGCCAGGAGGAGGTCGATCATCCTGCGCCGGGTGGGATCGCCGATCGCCGACCAGAGAGCGTCGTCCACTGCCGTCTTCATGCAGTCGAAACCAGCCGGGTGACGTATTCGCCCAAGGCAGGGATGAAGTGATCCCAGGCGGTGGCGTGATCGCGGTACTCGTCCTCGACCACGGCGATCTCCCAGCCCATCTCACGGAAGCCGGTCTCCGTCATCCGGATGGTGGTGCCGTCTCCCGACGGGGTCAGATCGAAGGTGACGAGGAGCGATTGCCCGCTCGGGCCCGGGCCCGTGAAGCACCAGCGGAAGGCGAACCGCCTGGGCGGGTCGACAGCGACCACTGCCATGGGGACGATGGTGGTCTCGCCCGTGTCTGGGTCGTGCCACATGAGCTGGCCGTCCGCACCCTCGACCGGCTCGAACCGGGCGTCATCCGGCCACCAGCCTCGAATGTGCTCCGGGCGGCTCACCACCTCGAAGACCACCTCGGGCGAGGCATCGACGTGGATCTCCCGTTCGATGGTTCCGTACTCCATGGCGCTCCTTTCGCAACCGTCGGTTGCGAAAGGGTAGCGCACCCAGATAACCACGCGCAACTAGAGGTTGCGAAGGCACTTGTGATCGGGAAACCGGGGGGACGCTCTCCTCGTCCGCCCCGTGTGGTGCGTCTCTGTCGTAGGGTGGCTGTAGTGTCGTACATATGTTCGAGTCGGAGTGGAAGTTCGACGAGGGCCCGCCGGAACGGCCACCCCGGGACCTTCTGCCTGCTGGTTTGGGCGAGATGGCTCCGGGCGTGGAGCTGGCCCGCGCCCTGGATGGTCTGGAGCGGCGGCAGCTGAACGGGCACGAGCTGGTGGTGGTGTTGAAGGCCCGGGCCCGCCAGATCGCCCATCTCCAGGCCGAGCTGTATGCCGATATGTGGGAGCTGGCGTCCACCCCGGCAGGCGACGAACTGTCTCCGGCGGAGCGGACCGAGCATCCCGACGAGTTCGTCGCCGACGAGGTGGCGGCTGCTCTGAGGCTCACTCCCCACAGTGCCGACCGGGAGGTGGGTTTGGCGTATCGGCTGTCGGTGCTGGCGGAGGTGAGAGAGGCGCTTCGGGCAGGTCGTATCGATCTGGGACGGGCCCGGGTGCTCTGTGAGGAGACGTCGCATCTGGAACCGGCGGAGGCCCGCGAAGTGGCCTGCTCCCTGCTGGAGGAAGCCCCCGAGTTGACTGCCCGTCAGCTGGGAGGGCGGCTGCGGCGCCGCTGCCAGGAACAGAATCCGGATGCGGCCCGCAAGCGCTATGAGGACGGGGTGGATGAGCGCCGGGTGGAGGACCATTCCAATCCCGACGGCACCGGCGACCTGTGGGGCCGCCAGCTCCCTGCCGACCGGGTGGTCGCCATCCGCAACCGCATCAACGACCTGGCCCGTTCCCTGCAAGCGGAAGGCGACGAGCGCACGTTGGACCAGCTCCGGGCCGACATCTTCATGGACCTGCTACAAGGAAACGCCCTGTCGGGCTCCGGGAGGTCCGGGGCAGTGGAGATGCGCGTCGACCTTCTCACCCTCCTGGAGCTGGACGACCGGTCAGCCGAACTGGCCGGCTGGGGGCCGATCGTCGCCGACCTGGCCCGCCAGGTCGCCCGAAGCCAACAAGACGGGCAGTGGCGGTTCACTGTCACCGACCCCGAAACCGGACTCCCCCTCCACACCGGCGTCACCCGGCGCCGGCCCACCGCCGGCCAGCAGCGCCAGATCCAGGCCCGCAACCCCACCTGCACCTTCCCGGGCTGCCCCACCCCCGCCCATCGCTGCCACA
>JBKHJQ010000087.1:0-8118 GCA_046538055.1 Actinomycetota bacterium | reverse complement strand
CGCCCACCCCGTGCGCCGCGAGAAGCTCGCGGTCGGCCCGATCCACCCATACACAGTGGGCGGCGATGGTGGGGGCGGAGAAGAGGCCGGAACGGGCGCAGTGCTCGATCGGCGTGACGCCGTGCCGCCCCCTGACCGCCGTGACCTCCTCGCGGATCTCCTGGAGGTGGATATGCGAACCCGCTCCTGTCTCCGTGGCGAGTGCAGCGCTCTGTTGGAACAGCTCGTCGGATTGGGCGCCGATAGCGGCGATGCCCACGCGGAAGCGGCTGAGATGGCTGGCGGCGGCTGCCTCCTCCAGGGCGGAGTGCTCCTCCATGATGGCGCCGATGGAGGCGCCCCTCACATCGCCGGCACCGAAGGAGACCTCTCCCCGCAGCCCCAGCTCGTCCAGGGCATCGACCACCCCGGTTGTGGTGGGACCGCCGGGACGGGGATCGCACACGAACATGTCGTTGGCGAGGGTGATGCCGCTCCTCAGCATCTGCATCCCCGCGATCAGGGTTCCCAGATAGGCGCTGCCGTAGTCCAGGTGGGGAGACACGGGCTCCACCAGTGCTCCCACCCACTCCCATAGAGTGTGGTCTTTGGCCAGGCCCGTTATCAGACCCTCGGAGAAGTGGCCGTGTGTGTTGACGAAACCGGGAGTCACGATGTCGTTGGCTCCGCCCGCCACCGCGTCGGAGGGGTGGGCAGCCCGCAGGTCCTCCCATGATCCCACCGCCACGATGCGGTCGCCGGCGATCCGAACCGCCCCCTCTCCGATGGGTAGGGGATCGTCCCCGGTGATGACGTAGCGCCCCCGGACGAGTGTTCCCTCGGTCACGTGACTCCGACTCTACGGCGGAAGTCGTACAGGTCGGAGGTGGGGGCGGCGAGATCCCCGTACAGTTCCGGGCGGCGGAACCGGACCAGGCCGGGGATGGAATCGAACGGCTTGGGCTCCTGAATGGAGTCGTCGTGGCCCCGCAGCCACAGGACGCGTCCCAGGTCGAGGGTGGCGAAGATCAGCTCCTCGGTACCGGAGGCGGCAGCCACGTGCTCGGGACCGGCCACCATGGCCGCGCCCTGCTCGCCGTCCCAGATGTTGTTGGTCAGCGCCACGTACGCCAGGTTCTCTATGGCCCGGGCCCGGGCGATGAGCTGCCAGTTGGGGAGGAGGGATGTGAAAGCGCCGCCGGCCGGCGACAGGATCAGCTCTGCTCCCCTGATGGCCAGGACCCGGGTCGGCTCCGGCACCCACAGCTCCGAGCAGACGACGATCCCGGTGGGCACTCCGTCCAGCTCGAACAGCGCCAGGCCTTCGTCTCCGGGTGCCACCCAGTAGCCGGTCTCGCCGGGAGGAATCGCCGCCGGGTGCGCCCGCGGATAGCGGATGAGCTGTCGTCCGGCCCCGTCGACGACGTACACGACCAGGCGATACTCGCCGTCGTCACAGAGCTCCACCCGGCTCCAGCAGACGGCGACGCCCTGGGACGACGCCTCCTCCGCCATGGCGGAGGAGGCGTCGTAGGTGGCGTCGTGCTGGCGCAGCACCGGACCGGGGTATCCCTCGGGGAAGAGGACGAGGCTGGCGCCGCCGGAGGCGGCCCGGGCAACCAGATCGGTTGCCCGGGCCACGTTCTCCTCCGGCTCCGGCCCCACGACCACGCGGGGCTGGGCCAGGGCGATCCGCAGCCGGTCGGTCATCCCTCGAGACCGATGGAGCTGTCGATGAACTCGTTGGTGGCCACGTCCTCCGGCGCCAGTCCGGAGACGTCGATCTCGGTGACCTCGTCCACCAGCTCCATCAGCCCTGCGACACGGTCCATGTCGAACTCGCCGATGTAGTCGTTGGCTCCGTTGGACACGATGCCCAGCTCCAGCTGCTGCTGGACGGAGAACTCGGCGGCGCCCTCGCTGTACACCCAACCGGTGTCGTAGGCGTCCACCAGCTCCAGGATCAGCTCATTGGTGGGATCGGGATCGGCGTAGTAGTCGACCAGCCCCTGCTGGAGGATCGGAACGAGCCGCTCCAGGCAGTCCGCCTCCGCCGTCACGTCCTCGGCTCTCACGCCCAGGGTCTGGAAGTACTCCTCCCAGCCCGTGTCGTGGATGAGCTGCAGCTCGACGGGCTTGCCCCACTCCGGCACCTCGAACTCGTACAGGTACGGCTCCGCCGTGGCGAATCCCGCCTCGGCCCATTCGCCGTCGCGTCCGATGAAGGCGGCGGGCTTGCCCATGTCGCTGGTGTCGACCTGGGACTCGTTGACGATGCCCTCGGCCACCAGGTAGTCGATGAACGAGTCGGGCCGGCCGAACATGATCACGGTGTCGTGCTCCTTGAGGTCGGCGATGGTCTCCGCCTCGGGGTAGGTCTCGGGATCCCAGTAGACCGAGAACGGGCTCTTCTCGAACATGCCCATCACGCCGACCACGGGCAGCTCCTCGTGGTACTCCATGCCTTCCACCAGGCGCAGCATGCCCAAGAATATGTCGGTGTCCTGGTACATCAGGGCCCCGGTCTGCTGGAAGCCGACGGCGGACCCGCCGATCCGGATCTCCACATCTACGCCCGTCTCCTCGCCCTGGGAGACGAGGGGTCCGCGTACCCGCTTGAACTCGGTGTCGATCTCGTAGGGCTCGCCCACCAGCTCATACAGGCCGCCGTGCTCGGCCTCCGGCTCCCAGTCGTTCTGTATGACGATCGGGTCGGGGCACACCCCCGCCAGCCCGCCCTCGCCCATGGTGGTGTCGGCACCGGCGGTGGTGTCGGGAGCGGCCGATGTCGTGTCGGCGCTTTCAGCGGTCGTGTCGGGACCGGCGGCCGTGGTGTCGGGGGCGGCTTCGGTGGTGTCGCTGGTCGTGTCGCCACCACAGGCAGCCGCCACCAGGGCGAGTGCCGCCAGCAGCGCCACCATACGTATCAGGTTCCTCATTCTCTTCGTTCCTTTCCCCGCGTCCCATCGGTCGCGGTGCCGTTCGCGTCGTTCCCTTTCATCCCACTCCCTCGCTGGACCAGGACGGGTCCCAGTGGCCGACCATGCGGCGGCCCAGGAGACCGAACCCCCAGAACACGGCCAGACCGAGCACGCAGGCCACGAAGACCGTGGCCATCAGCTCCGCTGACTGCAGACGGGAGGCATACCGCTCGAGCAGCAGTCCCAGGCCCGGCACGCCCCTCCCGAAGAAGAAGTCGCCCACGATGGCCCCGATGACCGACAGCCCGGCGGAGGTGCGGAGTCCGGTGAATATGCCGGGCAAGGCGGCCGGTATCTGCAGCTTGGTCAGGCGCACGCGCCGGTTTCCGGAGTGGAGGGAGAAGAGGTCGTGCAGCCCAGGCTCGGCGCTGAGAAGCCCGGTGAGGGAGTTGATGACTATCGGGAACAGCGAGATGATGAAGCACACGATCACCCGGGCCATCGTCCCGAACCCGAACCAGAAGCCGATCATGGGCACCAGGGCCAGGATCGGGACGGTCTGGGATGCCACCGCCCAGGGATAGAGGGAGCGCTCCACCCATTTGGCCTGGCTCATGGCCAGTGCCATCGAGAAGCCGACCAGGAAGGCGAGGGCCAATCCCAGGAAGGCCACCTTGGTGCTCTGCCACAGCCCGTGGAGTATCTGCTCCAGGGTGCCCGGTATGAGGAAGCCCTCGTAGACCACCATGTGGGGAGGCGGCAGCAGCCAGCGGCGGGTGGGATCGAGGATCCAGTAGCTGGCCACGTACCACAGGCCGATAACCAGGAAGAAGACGAGGACCGGGGGCCCCACCAGACGGATGGTCTCCATCACACGCCCCCGGCCGTTGCGGTCCCGGACCGTCGTCACGATCCCTCCCGCAACGCCTCGGCGATGGCGCCCGACACCTTGGCGAACTCCGGCTCGTAGCGGATGGAGGGGTCTCGCGGGTAGGTGAAGGGGACCTCGAAGGTGGCCACTATCCGGCCGGGGTTGGCGCTCATCACCACCACCCGGCTCGCCAGGTACGTGGCCTCGCTCACCGAGTGGGTGACGAAGATGGAGGCGAAGCGCCGGCTGTCGTATAGCTGCAGCAGCTCCTCGTTGAGGCGGGTGCGTGAGATCTGGTCGAGGGCGCCGAAGGGCTCATCGAAGAGGAACAGGTCGGGTTCCAGGAGGAGGGACCGGGCCAGGCTCGCCCTCATCCTCATCCCCCCGGAGAGGGCCATGGGATAGAGGTTCTGGAAGTTGGTGAGGCCCACCAGGGCCAGCACCTCGTCGATCCTCTCCGCCCTCTCCGCCTTGCTCATCCCCTCCAGCTCGCCCAGCAGCTCCACGTTGCGGCGTACCGTCCGCCACGGCATGAGGGTGGGATCCTGGAACACGTAGCCGACGTTGTTGGTGCGAAGCTCGACCTGGCCTTCCGTGGGCGCCAGGAGCCCCGAGGCGAGACGCAGGACCGTGGACTTGCCACAGCCCGAGGGCCCCACCAGGGCACAGAATTCCCCCTTTCCGACCTGGTGATCGAAACTGTCCACCGCCGTCAGGTCACCGAACCGCACCGATACCGAGTCGAAGCCGATCACAGTGTCGGTCAACGCAGCTCCTCTCTCCGCCGACAGGGAGACGCTCATAGCCGTACCCTTCTGTATCTCTGTTAGAGACAGTAACGTCAACAGGAGGCATCCGGCAAGTGATCCGTCGGAGAATGAGAGAGAGCCCCCCGAAAGGAACCGATGATCGTCTTCCACCATCCCTCTCATCGCCTCCACGACCCCACCGAGAACCATGTCTTCGCCGGCCGCTCCCTTCCTCCCGCCGAGGTGGCGGAACGGGCCGATCGGATCCTCGGCAATCTGGACGGCTTCCAGATCGACGCTCCTGCACCCCTGGACACGGACCTTCTCGCCGACGTCCACCACCCCGACTACCTCCGGTTCCTGGAGACTGCCCACTCCCGATGGAGGGCCGCCACCGGGGCGCCCGCCTCGGGAGAGGCCGTTGCCTACATCCGCCCCCTCCCCGACACGCCCTGGAACGAACCCGATCATGTCCTGGCCCAGCTCGGCCGCTACTCCAACGACGTGGATCCCATCCTGGAGGGGACATGGGAGGCAGCCCTGGCCTCTGCAGCTTGCGCCGTGGCCGCCGCCGAGGCGGTGACCTCAGGTGCCGACGGAGCCTACGGACTGTGCCGACCGCCCGGCCACCATGCCGCTCCCGGCACCTTCGGGGGCTACTGCTACCTGAACAACGCTGCCCTGGCCGCCGCTCGTCTCCGGCGGGAGGGGGGCCGGGTGGCGATACTCGACCTCGACACCCACCACGGGAATGGCACCCAGACGGTCTTCTGGGACCGCTCGGACGTCCTGACGGTGTCCATCCACGGTGACACGACCGAGCACTACCCCTTTTTCCTGGGCCACGCCGATGAGCGGGGCGGACCGCAAGCAGAGGGCGCCAACCTCAATCTCCCCCTCCCCACCGGGACAGGATGGGAGGGCTACCGGGAGGCGCTGACGGACGCAGCTGCCGCCATCCGCGGCTTCGCGCCCGACTGGCTGGTGGTGCCGCTGGGAGTGGACACGCACACCGCCCACGGAGTCCTGGCCCTGGAGGGAGAGGACTACAACCGCCTGGGTGAGCGAATCGCCGCCCTCGGCCTCCCCACGGTGCTGGTTCAGGAGGGGGGCTACGCTCCCGGATGCCTGGAGGAGGCGGTCCCGGCGGTGCTGGCATCCTTCCGGGGAACCTGAGGCCCTTGGGCCCCGTGGGAGCCGGGGGCCAGTATCACCGGCCGTTCAGCCATGCCACCAGGTGCCGGAGGGTCTCCGGGAGACCCAGCGGGGTGTCGTTGCCGTCGCCCCGGGCGTACACCGCCCGTACCGCCTGCTCGGAATGGGCCCGGCCCTCAGCCTCCAGGCGACGGGCCAGCTCGCCTCGGGCCTGGTCGAGCTGGTCGCCGGTGGGCATGATCGTCACCTCTCCGGGGAGCACGTCGAGCACCCCGCGCAGGGGAAGGGACCCTTCGGGACCGCGCCGGGACATCGCCAGCCCGTCCTCCTTGCGGAAATCGCGGCCGGCGAGGAAGCTGCGATGTGTCAGTCCCGGTGACACCCACGCCCCGATGGCGGAATAGCGGTGGCCCACCCGGCCCAGCGCCCGGGCGATCACGTCGGCCAGGCGGTTGTGCACCTCTACGTAGGCCTCCCGTTCGTTGGCGCCCCATCGCCAGCGGCCTCCGCCGACGGGGACGGCGGTGGAGTCGGGACGCTCCGGGGACACCGAGGTCCCCCGCGATTCGAACAGCCCCGGGTCGTCATAGGCGGTGGCCACGCTCGGGTTCCCCCGCCAGTGGTAGATGTGCTGGTAGGGCACCAGCGCCAGCGGCTCCGACATCACGATCCGGTCCAGCACCACCTCGCCCTTCCGCAACGGGCCGTTGTGGAGGAGCTGGGGCGACTCGCCCTCGTCCAGCACTGCCCCTAGCTCGGCCGGGGCGTCGGATTGCCCCTGGGGCACCCAGCCGTCTGCCAGCAGGGCATGGTTGATGGCGCGATGCTCCCGGCTGGTGGAGTACGGCTTGTACTTGGTGCAGGGGATCAGTAGCGCCACCCGCCGACCCTCCGTCGGGCCCGGGTCCCACTCCTCGGCCACGAACTCCAGCCACTCCGCTACCCGGGGATGGGCCAAGGCATCGCGATTGGCCTGGGGCGAGTACAGGCAGAGGGTGGGATCCAGCTCGAAGGGGGGACGGATCTTGGCCCGGGAATCCTCCAGCCGCTCCCCGGGGTGGATCTGGGCGGCATCGGTCATGTGTCGTTCCTCCGCGTGGCCGGCGGCATACTAGGCTCCTAGTGTTGTCTCTAACAGAGATACAGTAGTCTGGCAGCAGCGAGGACCGTCTGTCAGCCGGGAAGAACCACGACAGGGAGACACACATGCCCACCATCCGCAAGATCGCCCGCTTCGTGGAGGAGGGGCTGACCGAAGCCGGCATCGAGGTCGAGCCTCCCTACCGGAAGGTGGCGGTGGCGGCCGTCGTCGACAACCCCTACGCCGGCCGCTACTCCGACGACCTGTCGGAGATACTCGACTTCAGCGTGGGGCTGGGAGACCGGATGGGAGCCTTGCTGGTGGAGACGATGGGAGGAGCGGTGCAGAGCTACGGCAAGGCCAGCCTGGTGGGCATGGAGGGAGAAGAGGAGCACGGCCACGCCTTCTTGACCACCGTCATGGCCGACCGGGTGCGGGAAGCCGTGGGGGGAGGAGCCGCCTGGATCTCGTCCACGGGCAAGAGGGGCGCTCCCGGAACCAGCATCGACGTTCCCCTGGCCCACAAGGACGCCCTCAAGGTGCGCTCCCACTACGACACCATCACCGTAGCGGTCCCCGACGCCCCCGCCCCCGACGAGGTGGTCGTAATCGTGGCCGCCGCCAACCGCGGCCGCCCCAACTTCCGCCTGGGAGGGCTGCGAGCGGAGGACGTGGTCGGCGAAGACGGCCTCCACTGAGATCACCCCGCAGACGAGGAGACGAGAGATGACCCTGCTCGAACCACCCCACAGGCACTACGGAACCCTCCGCAACTACATCGGAGGAGAGTGGAGGGAAGTGACGACCGACCGCATCGAGGATGTGGTGGACCCGGCCACCGGTGAGGTCATCGCCCGTGTGCCGTACTCGTCGGCCGCCGACGTGGACGCGGCCGCCAAGTCGGCCCGGGCCGCATTCGAGGAGTGGCGCCGCACATCCGTGGTGAAGAGGACCCGCCCGTTCTTCCGCCTCAAGCAGCTCCTGGACGACCATGCCGAGGACCTGGCCCGGACTTTGGTCCAGGAGATGGGCAAGACGATCAAGGATTCCCGGGCGGAGATGGTGCGTGCCGTCGAGGAGATCGAAGCCGCCTGCGCCATCCCCACCGCTACCCGCGGCTACCACCACGAGAACATCGGCCCCGATCTGGATCTGAAGGTCACCTACGTTCCCCGGGGCGTGTTCTTCATGGTTCCCTCGTTCAACTTCCCGGCCATGGTCCCCCTCGAGTACCTCCCCTACGCCGTCGCCTCGGGTTGCGCCTACATCAACAAGCCCAGCCAGCAGGTCCCCATCACCCAGACCCGGATCTTCGAGCTGATCGACGAATGCGGGTTCCCTCCCGGCGTGCTCAACCTGGTC
>JBKHJQ010000086.1:0-8159 GCA_046538055.1 Actinomycetota bacterium | reverse complement strand
AGAGCTGGAGTACGTCACGGGCGTCTTCGACACGGTGGAGGTGAACGGGACGTTCTATCGCCTCACCACCGCCCGGGCGGCACGGGGATGGTACGAAGCCGCTCCCGACGACTTCGTGTACGCCGTCAAGGGAAGCCGCTTCATCACCCACAACAAGAAGCTGGCGGACTCCCGTGGCCCCCTGGCCAACTTCCTGGCGGCGGGAGTTCTGGAGCTGGCCGACAAGCTGGGCCCGGTCCTGTGGCAGCTTCCGGAGAACCTCCATTTCGACCCGGACCGGTTGCGGGGATTCCTGGAGCTGCTCCCGTCCAGCCTGGGCGAGGCGGCCGAACTGGCCCGGGACCACGACGACCGGGTGAAGGACCCGGGGCTCGGCCCGGATGACGATACCCCTCTGCGGCACGCGCTGGAGGTGCGCCACGACAGCTTCCTCACCGAGGAATCGGTGGAGCTACTCCGCCACCATGGGGTGGCTCTGGCCTTCTCCCATTCCTCGGTGTTTCCCTACGTGGAGGAGCTAACGGCCGACTTCGTGTACCTGCGCCTGCACGGGCCCGGCCAGATCTACGAGAGCGCATACGGCAAAGACGCTCTGGAGGGTTGGGCGGAGAGGATCGAGGCCTGGCACGAGGGAGGCGAGCCGGACGAACCCGTCCGGATCAGCGAGCGCGAGCCTCCTTCCACCACCGGTCGTGACGTGTACGTTTACTTCGACAACGACGTCCACGCCCACGCCCCCCGGGAGGCTCGGGCTCTCCGGGAGATGACGGGGTGAGGACGATGCCGGGCGCCACCCCGGGTGGGTTTCGGCTTCACCGGAGCGGGTAGCCGCCGAACAGACATTTGGGAGGTACGGGCAGATGCTCGGAGCGAACGCATGGCGAATCGGGAAGGTCGGAGGGATCGAGATCAAGATCGATCCCTCCTGGAGCTTCATCGCGATCCTCGTCGGCTATTCGTTCTTCGTCCTGCTGTCGTTCGAATTCGCGGAGTTGTCCGGCGCCACCACGGTGGTGCTGGCCGTCGCCATGGCCCTCATCTTCTTCCTGAGCGTCCTCATCCACGAGCTGGCCCACTCGTTCATGGCGCGGGCCCGGGGCGTGGAAGTGCGGGGGATCACCCTGTTCCTCTTCGGAGGGGCCACCGAGGCCGATCTGGAGACCGAGGACCCCACCGACGAGCTCGTCATCAGCGTGGTGGGGCCACTCACCAGCCTGGCTCTGGCCGGCCTGCTGTGGGCTGTGTCCCTGCCGGCGGGAGAAGGCCCCGTCGGCTTCGCCCTCGGCTGGCTGGCGTGGATCAACCTGGCACTGGCGGTATTCAACCTCGTCCCCGGCTTCCCCCTGGACGGGGGCCGCGTCCTGCGCTCCCTGGTGTGGGGAGCCACCGGTGACCTGGTGCGGGCAACCCGTATCGCCGCCCGGTCGGGACAGATCGTCGGCTACGTGATCATCGGGATCGGTGTGCTGCAGGTGCTCGTCCTGGGGAACCTGGTGGGAGGACTCTGGCTGGTGGCGATCGGCTGGTTCCTGTCGCAGTCGGCCCAGTCGTCCTTCCTGCAGATGCAGGTCCGCCGCATACTGGCGGACGTGCCGGCCGGCAGGATGATGAGCCGGGAACTGGTCGAGATCCCGGGGGAGATCGACCTGCAGAGGGCGGTGGACGACTACTTCATGCGCTACGACTACAGCGCCTTCCCGGTGAGGAGGGACGGCAGCATGGACGCCATCGTCTCTCTGTCGGCGATCCGCCAGGTCCCCCGCCAGGACTGGGGAGAGCGGAGGGTGGCGGATGTGGCCGAGCCCCTCTCGGAGAGCTGCACGGTGGACAGCTCCGAGGCCATGGATGCGGTGTTGGAGAAGCTGACCAGCACCGACCATCACCGCGTGGTCGTCCGGGAGGGTGACACCATCGTGGGCATCATCACGCCCCGGGACCTGGCCCGGTGGCTGGAGCGCTCCCAGGACCTGGGGCTGACCCCGTCCCTCAAAGGGTGACCGGAGAGCTCCTTCCCGATCGGCGGCAGCGGGCGGGCCCCCGACAACCGGGGAAGGGCGCTCGCCGCGTATCACCCTCCGGGCGCTGGCCCCACTTTGTGGTTTCCCGCCCGATGCAGCGGGTATGTCGGGGGAGAGACCTCAGATGCGGGAGGAGAACCATGGCATCACTGACTACGGGAAGAAGCGGCCTGCGGGACGTGGTGGTGGAGGCCGTCAATGCCAAGGATCCCGACCTCCTCGCCCTGGCAGAGGATCTCCGTTTCCCGCCGGAGACGATCGACGCCCTGCTGGACCTGATGGAGAGATGGCCCCGCCTCATGCTCAGCCGCGGTGACCTGGACGGCCAGCCCGTGGCGGCGGTGTGGGTCCCCGACACCGAAGGGGCCTACGGGCCCGGGGGCCATGTCGAGTTCTACATCGAGGAGGCCACGGTGCGCCTGGCCCTGGTACCCGAGGCCCATCCCCGCCTCGTCAGCGAAGCCCCACCGGGCCTGGAGGTGGCCGAGTGGGAGGACATCGACCTTCCCGGGGGCAACCTGGCCTGACCCGGACGGCGGTTTGCCGCGGGCGACGGACGGGTAGGTATCACCCGAAAGCCGGAACGGAGTTGGACCATGAGCACTCACGAGGAAATCCGCAGTCGTCGCCGAACGGCGGTGGGACGCAGCCGCTTCACGGTAGGACAGGCGGTGTCGGCCATCCTGGGACTGGTGCTGGTCGTGGGAGGGGGCGTGGCAATGGCCCGGGTTGGGTTCGATTCACTCACCGGCGAGACGACCAACGTCTTCGGCATCGACCACACCCTGCTCCTGGGCATCGTCAACGTGGTGGTGGGCCTGATCTTCCTCAGCTCCGCCTCCTCCATGTTCGGGGTGCGGGGCACACTCATCAGCCTGGGCACCCTGGCCGTCGCCTTCGGAGCGGTGGTCTGGATCGAGCCCGATCCCTTCGTGCAAGTCCTGGGGGAGGGACGGAGCCTGGGTCTGGCCTACCTCGCGCTGGGGGTGATCGCCCTTGTCGCGGGGATCTCCACACCTACCTTCGTGGCCTCCTCGGAAACCGCCTACGACGACGAGGTCGTCGAGGAGACCACCACCCACCGCTGATGGCCCATCCGACTCGGGGTTTCACCCCCACCCATCCGGGTAGGACTGGAACAGAGTCGAACGCAAGAGTGAGGACACCATGAGCGACTACACCGTGCCAGGATTGAGCCAACAGGACACCGACGAGTTGCAGGCTCTCCTGGCGGAGAGGCTCGCATCGCTCCTCGACCTGTCCCTGACGCTCAAGCACGTCCACTGGAACGTGCACGGGGAGGGTTTCATCGCCGTGCACCGCATGCTCGACCCCCAGGTCGATTCGGTGCGGAAGATGGTGGACGAGACGGCCGAGCGGATCGCCACCCTGGGCGGCTCCCCCCAGGGAACACCCCAGGCGATCGTCGACCGCAGAACCTGGGCCGACTACTCCCTGGGCAAGGCCAGTGTCCGTGACCACCTCGAGCAGCTGGACAAGGCCTACGCCGGTGTGATCCAGGATCACCGCAAGGCCCAGGAGCGGTCCGCCACACTCGATCCTGTGACCGAGGACATGCTCCTCGGGCACCTGGCCGATCTCGAGCTCTACCAGTGGTTCGTGCGAGCCCACCTGGAGGAGCCCGGCTCCTGAGGGCGGCTGTGCCCCTCTCCCCGAGGGAGCACAGCGAAAGCCCCCTTGACTTCAAGTTGACTTGAACATGTAGGCTCCCGGTTCGCCGGAGCTCCGGATCCCTCCGATGAGTCTTCCCTCGGAGCGCGGTCCAAGCCATCGGCGCGAGACCAAGGAGCACTACATGAGCGATTCCACTATCGACCCCGCCCGGATCCGGGCGGCCGTGACCGGCGAGGTGATCGGTCCCGACGATTCCCGTTACGACGAGGCGCGCAGCGTCTTCTACGGCGGCTTCGACTACCGGCCAGCCGTCATCGTCCGGCCCGCCGGCACCGAGGACGTGGCCCGCGCGGTCGGCCTGGCAGCAGAGACGGGTGCGGAACTGGCCATCCGCAGCGGAGGCCACAGCCTGGCCGGTCACAGCACCACCGAAGGGGGCGTGGTTCTGGACCTGGGAGCGATGCGCGAGCTCGAGATCGACCTCGCGGCGCGGACCGCCTGGGCGGAGACGGGACTCACTGCCGGCGAGTACACGAGCGCCGTGGGTGAGCACGGGCTGGCGACCGGGTTCGGCGACACCGGCTCGGTGGGGATCGGGGGTATCACCCTCAGTGGGGGAATCGGCTTCCTGGCCCGGCGCCACGGCCTCACGATCGACAGCGTCGTCGGGGCCGAGGTCGTGACCGCCGACGGTCGGATCCTGGCCATCGACGCCGACAGCCACCCCGATCTCTTCTGGGCCATCCGGGGCGGAGGAGGCAACTTCGGAGTGGTCACTCGCCTCGGGTTCCGCCTCCACCCGGTCTCCGGCATCGTGGGCGGGATGCTGGTCCTGCCGGCCTCACCCGAGGTCGTGGCGCAGTTCGTGGAAGAAGCCGAAGGCGCCTCCGAGGACCTGACCACAATCGCCAACCTGATGGTGGCGCCCCCCATGCCGTTCCTGCCTCCCGAGGTGCACGGCCGGCTCGTGCTGGTGGCGCTCATGGCTCACACGGGAGACACGGAGACGGGAACCGCCGACGTGGGACGCTTCCGGAACCTGGCCGAGCCCCTGGCGGACACGCTCCAGCCGATGCGCTATCCCCAGCTCTTCATCGAGGAGCCGCCGGACTTCCACCCCACCGCGGTGGGCATCAACCTCTTCACGGACGCCTTCGACGTCGCCGACGCCAAGACCGCCATCAGCCACCTGGAGGCTTCCACCGCCATGGCGTCGGTGGTGCAGCTGCGGGTGCTGGGCGGAGCGGTGAGCCGCGTCCCGGCCGATGCCACCGCCTTCGCCCACCGGGACCGCAAGATGATGCTCAACGTAGCGGCGATGTATCAGGACCCCGGCGAGGTCGAGCTCCACACCCGCTGGGTGAGAGGCCTGGCCGACGCCCTCCGCCGGGGCGACGACGGGGCCTACTCCGGATTCGTGGGAGCGGGGGACGACAGCGGACCCGAGCGGGCCTACCCGCCCGCCACCTGGCAGCGGCTCCGGGCGGTGAAGCGCCGCTACGACCCCGGGAACCTGTTCCGCCTCAATCTGAACATCCCACCCGCCTGACCCCCACAAGACGGTCGGGGGGTGGGGTGTCAGTCCGGGGTGAAGCCGGCCAGCTCCAGGACCAGGGACATCCGGTGGGCCGCCAGGTCCGGGTCCGCCAGGAGCCCCGCCTGGTCGGCGAGAACGAACTGGCGGGCGAGGTGGAGGACGGAGCGGGCGCTCTCCAGGCCATGCACCATCCGGAAGTGGTCCTGGAGGCCGTTGAGGTAGGCCATGAACACCACACCCGTCTTGTAGTAGAAGGTGGGCGGGGCGAAGACGTGCCGGCTGAGCGGCACGGTGGGCTCGAGGATCTTGTGGAACTGCTCGTCCTCCCCACCGTCCAGTGCCTGAAGAGCGGCGGAGGCGGCGGGAACGATCAGGTCGAAGGCGCCCAGCAGGGCGTCGCTGTGATGTTTCCCGTCCCCCCCGATCAGCTCCGGGTAGTTGTAGTCGTCCCCCGTGTACATACGCACGCCCTCCGGCAACCGGGAGCGAAGGTCGATCTCGTGGGCCTTCTCGAGGAGGGAGATCTTGACTCCGTCCACCCGGGAGGCATTCTCCTCCAGCACCGCCAGGAACGACCCGGCCGCCTCCTCGAGGTCCCCCGATCCCCAGTACCCGGCCAGGGCGGGGTCGAACATGTCGCCCAGCCAGTGCACGATCACCGGACGGGAAGCCCGACCGAGCACGGCGTCGTAGACGCGGGCGTAGTCCTCGGCCGAGGTGGCAGCCGAGGCGAGGTTCCGGCTGCACATGACCACGACCTGACCGCCCTCCCCTTCGATGAGGTCCACCTGCTCCGAGTACGCCTCGATGATCGCCTCCAGGGACGCCGGGCCCTCCGGGAGCTGATCGGTGTTGGCTCCGCAGGCGATGTCGCCGCCCTCGGCCCTGGCCTCGGCGATGGAACGGCGGATCAGCTCCTGGATGGCGGGCCAATCCAGGCCCATCCCCCGTTGGGCGGTGTCCATCGCCTCCGCCACGCCCAGACCCCACGACCACACGTGCCGGCGGAAGGCCAAGGTGGCATCCCAGTCGATGTGAGCCGGGGAGGAGGGCGAGTTGTCCGCCAGGGGATCGGCCACCACGTGCACGGCGGCCAGGGCCCGACGGGCCGAGAAAGGGGCCGCCGGGCGGCCGAACGCGATCGGCTCGCGCATCTCGTAGCGTATGGCCGATCCGTCCTCGCGGGGAATCCTCACCGTCGTCATCCTGGTCGACCTCCGCCGATGGAAAGCGCTCTCCATGCGAGGATACGAAGTGGCCCGCCCCCGGGCAAGCCCCGGATCATGCCGGGTCGGAGCGGTCCCATTCCTCCAGGGCACGACGCATGGCCGCGTCCGAGGAGGACCGCCCCGTCCAGCGCCGGAAGGCGATCTCGGCCTGATGGACCAGCATCTCCAGGCCGTTGCGCACCGTGAGGCCCCGCTCCCGGGCGGCCGCCACCAGGGGCGTGACGGGGGGGACGTAGACCAGATCGAATACGGCCGCCTCCGGCGGAAGCAACGCGACGGGGAAGGGGACTCCATCGGATGTCATCCCGACGGTGGTGGCGTTCACGGCCAGATGAGCGCCCGCCAGGGCCTCATCCAGGTCGGGGCCTCCCGCGCCGATCGCCCGGATCCGGCCCAGGTCCCCCAGACTGTCAGCCAGGGCCTCCGCCCGGGAGATGGTGCGGTTGGCCACGACCACCTCGCCGGCACCTCCGGTGAGCAGGGCCCAGCAGACCGCCCGGGCGGCACCGCCGGCTCCCGCCACCAGGGCCCGGGCCCCGGCGATGGGTCTACCCATCTCCTCCACCGCCGCCGCGAAACCCGGAGCGTCCGTGTTGAAACCGACGAGGGAGCCGTCTGCCTCCCGGACGACCGAGTTGACCGCCCCGATCCGGGAAGCCGCCTCCTCCACCCGGTCGAGGTGGGAGACGACCGCCTCCTTGTAGGGGGCGGTCACCTGAAACCCGAGCCAGTCGCTTCCCCGTGCCTCCCGGACGAAACCCTCCAGCTCGCCGGGGTCGAGCTCCCGCAGCTCGTAGCGGGCGTCGATCCCGAAGTGGGCGAAGGCGGCATTGTGCATGACCTGGGAGTGCCTGCGCCGCAGCGGCTTGCCCACCAGAGCCACCTTACGGGTCATCGGTCTCGAAAACGGGGGGATCGCTTCTCGCGGAAGGCACGGGCGCCTTCGACCATGTCCTCGGTGGCGAAGACCCGCTCGGAGGCGTCCAGGTCCGCCGCCAGGGCCGCGTCGAGTGGGAGCTCGGCCGCCCGATCGATGGCCGCCTTGGCCTCCCGGACCGCCACCGGGCCCCGGGAGGCGATCGTCTCGGCCAGGTTCCGGGCCTCAGCCATCGCCGCACCGGCAGGCGTCACGCGGTTGACCAGCCCCATTTCCCCGGCCGCGGCCGCGTCGACGACCTCCCCCAGCAGGATCATCTCCTTGGCCCGGCCCGGCCCGATGAGGCGGGGAAGCCTCTGGGTCCCTCCCGACCCGGGCATGACTCCCAGCCGGACCTCGGGCAGCCCCAACCGGGCCCGCTCGTCTGCCACCCTCAGGTCACAGCACAGCGCCAGCTCCAGGCCGCCGCCCAGGGCGTCGGCGTGGATCACGGCGATGGTGGGCACGGGGAGGCGAGCCAGGCGCCGGTGGACGGCGTTCTCGTAGAGGAGCTTTCCCTGCCCCACCCGGCCCTGCAGGTCCTCGAACTCCCCGATGTCGGACCCGGCGCAGAAGGCCCGGTCCCCGCTCCCGGTCACCAGCACCACCCGCACATCTCCGTCGTGCTCCAGCTCCCGGAGCGCGACGTCCAGGGCCCGTGTCATCTCGGCCGTCACCAGGTTGAGAGGCGGGCTCTGCAACCGGAGAGTGGCAATCGCTCCCCGCTCCACCGCCACGAGCGGTTGGCTCACAGGCCACCCCCGAAGTCGTCGGCCAGGCCCATGGGCCCGGCACGGAAAAGGCGAGGATCCATCACCCGCAGC
>JBKHJQ010000085.1:0-8214 GCA_046538055.1 Actinomycetota bacterium | reverse complement strand
GCCCCAATACCGGCCCATGGCGGTGGAGGAGCAGGTGGTGGTGGTCTACGCCGTCACCGAGGGCTTCATGGACGGAATCGCGGTCGACGCCGTGCAGCGGTTCGAGAAGGGTCTGCTGGAGCATGTCCGGAACCGCTTCGGCGACGTCCTCGACAAGATCCGCGACACGGGTGAGATCGCCGACCAGGATCGCCTCCGGGAGGCGATCCAGGCCTACGTCGACGACTTCCTCGCCGAGGAATCCGAGGAGTAGCCGCCCATGGCGAGTGCCGCCCTCCGCGATACTCGGCGCCGGATACGGAGCATCGAGTCCACCAAGAAGATCACCCGCGCCATGGAGCTGATCGCGGCCTCCCGCATCCCCAAGGCGATGGCCCGTGTCAATGCCTCCAAGCCGTACACGGCCAAGCTGATCGAGGTGATCGAGAACGTGGGCGGCACCAACGGGGCGGGTGCCTCGCACATGCTGCTGGAGGAGCGGCCGCCCGAGACGGTGGGGGTGCTGGTGATAGCCTCCGACCGGGGACTGGCGGGGGCCTATGCCACCAACATCATCCGCCTGGCCGAACAGGCGATAATCGAGCACCGGTCCCAGGATCGGGACGTGGCGCTGTTCACGGTGGGCCGCAAGGCGCAGGCCTATTTCCGCTACCGCGGCTACCGGATGCAGCAGTCATGGCTGGGCGTGACCGACACACCCGGATACGGCGACGCCAGAGCCATCGCCAACACCCTCATGGAGGCGTTCGCATCCGAAGACGTGGACAAGGTGGAGGGATACTTCACGACGTTCAAGTCCGCCCTCAGCCAGGTGCCCACCGCATTCGACCTCATCCCCATCGTGCCGCCGGAGGGCTCGGGAGAGCGGGCGGCCGTCTCCTACGAGTTTGAGCCGTCCCCGGGGGAGATCCTGGAGCGGCTCCTGCCCCGGTACGTGGAGGCGACCATCTTCAGCATGCTGCTGGAGTCCTCCGCCTCCGAGCATTCCGCCCGCAGGCGGGCCATGAAGGCCGCGACGGACAACGCCGAGGAACTGATCCGGCGTCTCACCGTCCAGGCCAACCGGGCGCGGCAGGCGGAGATCACCACCGCCATCACCGAGATCGTCGGAGGCGCCCAGGCGCTGGCAGAGTGAACGTTGCGACAACGAGGAGCGTGAGAAGTGGCTGACAACAAGAGCAACGGCCGGGTCGTCAAGCTGGCGGGACCGGTGGTGGACATCGAGTTCCCTCCCGGGGAGCTTCCCGAGATCCTCTTCGCCCTCGAGATCGAGTTCGAGGTCGGGGGGGAGAAGCGGACGGTGGTGGCCGAGGTGGCCCAGCACCTGGGGGACTCCAAGGTGCGGGCCATCGCCATGGCGCCCACCGACGGCCTGACCCGCGGCGCGGCGGTGGTCAACACGGGAGGCCCGATCACCGTACCGGTGGGCAACCAGGTCCTGGGCCACATCTTCAATGTGTGGGGGAAGTCCCTCGACGTCCCCGACCAGGACTTCGCCGAGCCGCGCTGGCCCATCCATCGCCGTCCCCCCGCCTTCGAGGATGTGGAGCCCCAGCGCAACATCTTCGAGACCGGCATCAAGGTCCTCGATCTCATCTGCCCCTACCTGGAAGGCGGCAAGATCGGCCTGTTCGGGGGCGCGGGTGTGGGCAAGACCGTGTTGATCCAGGAGATGATCAACCGCGTGGCCGGCCAGCACGGCGGCGTGTCGGTCTTCGCCGGCGTGGGTGAGCGCACCCGGGAGGGAACCGACCTCTTCCTGGAGATGGAGGAGGCCGAGGTCCTCGACAAGACCGCCCTGGTGTTCGGTCAGATGGACGAGCCGCCCGGAGTCCGCCTTCGGGTGGCGCTGTCCGCCCTGACCATGGCCGAGTACTTCCGGGACGAGCAGAACCAGGACGTCCTGTTGTTCATCGACAACATCTTCCGGTTCACCCAGGCGGGCCAGGAGGTCTCCACCCTGCTGGGGCGCATGCCCTCGGAGGTGGGCTACCAGCCCAACCTGGCCGACGAGATGGGCTTCCTCCAGGAGCGGATCACGTCGCTGAAGGGAAAGTCGATCACCTCCCTGCAGGCCATCTACGTTCCCGCCGACGACATCACCGACCCTGCTCCCCACACCGCCTTCGCCCACCTGGACGCCACCACCGTTCTCAGCCGTCCCCTCACCGCCCTGGGCATCTACCCGGCGGTCGACCCGCTCGACTCCACCAGCCGGGCCCTCGACCCCCAGCTCATCGGCGAGGAGCACTACTTCGTCGCCACCGAGGTGCAGCGGATCCTGCAGCGCTACAAGGACCTCCAGGACATCATCGCCATCCTGGGTGTGGATGAGCTGTCCGAGGAAGACAAGCTGGTGGTGGCCCGGGCCCGGCGCATCCAGCGGTTCCTGGCCCAGCCCATGTTCGTAGCCGAGAAGTTCACCGGCCAGCCGGGGATCTACACGCCGCTGGAGGAGACGGTCTCGTCCTTCCGGGCCATCATCGACGGGGAGATGGATCAATTCCCCGAGCAGGCCTTCTACATGGTGGGGGGCCGTGAGGACGTGGAGAAGCGGGCCGCCGAGATAGCCAAGGAAGGGGAGGCCGCCTAGTGGCCAGGGCCTTCCAGGTCGACGTCGTCTCCCCCGAGCAGACGGTCTGGTCGGGGGAGGCCACCTTCGTGATCGCTCGCACCCCCGACGGGGAGATGGGGATCATGGCCGATCATGAGCCTGTCATGGCTGCCCTGGAGACCGGGGCGGTGGTGATCGATGCCGAGGGGGGACGGACGACGATCGGCGTGCACGGGGGATTCCTCCAGATCCTGGAGAACCAGGTGACCCTGCTCACCGATCGCGCCACGCTGGCCGAGGGCGGGCGCGAGGCAGCCGCCCGAGCGGCCGAGGAGCTGGCGGAGGAAGAAGGAGAGGGAGAGTACGCTCCCAGGGAGGGACCGCCGGGGGCTCCCGGTTAGCCCCTACCTCGTCGATCACCCGGAGGGAGTGGTCGTCAGGTGCCGGGTCGTCCCGGGCGCCTCCCGCACCGAGGTGAAAGGCGGTCATGGCGATGCCCTCCGGTTGCGGGTGGCGGCCCCGCCCGAGGGCGGCCGGGCCAACCGGGAGGCCTGCGGCCTGCTGGAGTCGGTGTTCGGGGGATCGGCCGAGGTAGTGGGCGGGGCGTCAGCCCGGGACAAGAAGATCCTCCTGCGCGGCGTGGGGAGGGCTGAGGCCGAGAGCGTGGCTGCGTCTCTGGGCTGAGTCAGGTCATGGCAGCGGCCAGGCGCTCCACGGAGTCCGTAAACCCGTCGGAGACTGCGCTGCGGACCGCGGGGAACATCACCGAGCCCAGCATACCCACCGGCTCCACCCGCATGCCCACCATCAGCGCAGTACCCGGCGCCCTCTCCTCCAGCGCCACCGTGATGGTGCCGGTCAGCTCGTTGGTGCTAATGGTGAGGGTCATCCGTTGGGTGATGAGGGCTTCGGTGACCCGGGCAGTGCCCCGATAGGTCATCCCCCCCACCGAGGTGGTGAAACGGAAGGCGGTGAGACGGTCGCCATGGTGGACGTGCTCACTGGTGGTGTCTACCCCCGCCACGGTCGCCCAGGTCTCGGGATCCTGGAGCCGTCTCCACACCGCCTCGGGGGGAGCGGCCGCCAGTGCCTGGTGATCGAACGAGGCCACGGGCATCCACGTGACTGTAATCCGGTCGAATGGAGGCATCCCGGGCCGTGTTACCTTGCTGGCATGCCTGGTCTTCTGTGCTTCCATGCTCATCCCGACGACGAGGTGATCCAGACCGGCGGGGTGCTGGCCGGGGCTGCCTCCCGGGGCCTTCCCACCCTGGTGGTAACCGCCACAGACGGAGCCGAGGGCGAGGTCCACAACTACGACGATCCCGACTCCATCCGTCCCCGTCTGGCCGAGGTGCGGGCGGAGGAAGTGGCCCAAGCCATGTCCATCCTGGGTGTGGGGGAGCATGCTTTCCTGGGATACCGGGATTCGGGGATGATGGGGGAGGGCTCCAACCTGCATCCGGACTGCTTCTGGCAGGCCGACTTCGACGAGGCGGTGGGTCGGATGGTCGGCCACATCCGGCGTTTCCGCCCCGATGTGATGACCATCTACGACCCGTATGGCGGCTACGGGCATCCGGACCACATCCAGGTGCACAGGGTGGGCCTGGCAGCCTTCTGGGCGGCCCCCGACCAGGCGCGCTACCCGTTGGGGGAGGGCGAGGAGCCGTGGCTGGTCCCCAAGGTGTACTGGACGACCTGGCCCCGGAGCCGGCGGAGGCGGTTCGCCCAGATCCGGCTGGCGGCGGGGGAGATCACCCAGGAGCAGTACGACTCCGCCGTCGTGAGCGGCACGCCCGACGAGATCCTGATCACGGTCGACACGTCCGATTGGATCGACAAGAAGCTGGAGGCCCTCCGGGCTCACCGCAGCCAGATCCCCGAGGACTGGTTCATGCTGCGGGTAGACGAGGACATGCGTCCCGATGTGGTGGGCACTGAGGCGTTCTACCTGGTGCACAGCACCGGGGACGCCCCGGACGAGCACGACCTGTTCGCGGGCCTCTGACCGCCCCTCCCGGATCCATGCTGGTAGCCCGAGACCTCCGCATCGAAGTAGGCCCCGTAACCCTGATGGATGGGGTCTCCTTCAGCCTGCAACCGGGAGACAAGGTGGGCCTGGTGGGTCGCAACGGTGCCGGCAAGTCCACCCTCATGAAGACCCTGGTGGGCTATCTTCCGGCCGCCGACGGGACGGTCGTCCGCTCGGGCGATCTCGGCTACTTCTCCCAGGAGACGGATCCGGCCGATCTGGAACGCCCGGATGTCACCGCCCTGGAGCGGATCCTGGCGGCCCGGGAGATAGGGGCGATGCTGCGGAGGATCGAAGAGACCCGGCGCAAGATCGAGCGCCTGGAAGGAGAGGCGCGGGACCGGGCCATCGCCCGCTTCTCCCGGCTGCAGGACGAGTTCGAGGCGAGAGGAGGCTTCGTGGCCGAAGCGGAAGCCAAGCGGGTGGCGGCCGCCCTGGGGATCGACGACGCCGATCTCGGCCGGCCCCTGGCCACCCTGTCCGGCGGCCAGCGCAGGCGGGTGGAACTGGCCCGCATCCTCTTCGCCGAAACCGATGTCCTGCTCCTGGACGAGCCCACCAACCACCTCGACCTGGACGCCAAGGCCTGGCTGGTGGAGCACCTGGAGACGTATCGGGGCGGCCTGTTGATGATCAGCCACGACCTTCCCCTTCTGGATCGGGCCATCACCTCGGTGCTGGCGCTGGAGGGGGGCGCGGTGGAGTCCTACCGGGGCAACTACTCCCACTTCCTGGCCGAGAGCTCCAAACGCCGGCAACTGCGGGAGAAGGAGCGGCGTCACCAGGACGCCGAGATCGCCCGCCTGGAAGCGAACATACGGCGGTTCAAGGGCTCCACCGAGAAGAAGGCGCGGACCGCCCGGGCCATGGAGTCGAGGGTGGAGCGGATGAAGCGCGATCTGGTGGAGCTGGGCCCCCGCGGCAAGGCCGTGAACGTGCGATTCCCGCAGCCGGAGGCTTCGGGCCGGGTGCCCCTCACCGCCCGGGGGCTGGCCAAGGCGTACGGCGACAACGTCGTGTTCGTGGACGTGGACGTGGAGGCGGAGCGGGGTGAGCGGCTCCTGATCCTGGGACTGAACGGGGCCGGGAAGACGACTCTCCTGCGGATACTGGCGGGGGTGGACGCCCCCGACCTGGGGCAGGTGTCCACCGGTCACAACACCACCGTCGGCTACTACGCCCAGGAGCACGAGCAGATCGAGGAGGGCACCCCGGTGCTGGATCACCTGCGGTCGGTGTCGGAGGAGCCCGATCAGGTTCTTCGCACCGTCCTGGGGCATTTCCTCCTGGCCGGGCGCGTCGACCAGGACGCCGCCACGCTCTCCGGGGGAGAGAAGACCAAGCTCGCCCTCGCCATGCTCGTCATGTCCCGGCCCAACGTGCTCCTCCTGGACGAGCCCACCAACAACCTCGACCCCCAGGCCAAGGAGGCCCTGCTGGCCGCTCTCCACCAGTACCGGGGAACGATCGTCCTCGTGAGCCACGACACGGACTTCGTGGCGCGACTGCAGCCCGACCGGGCCGTCGTCATGCCGGAGGGGTCGACGGAGTACTTCGACGAGGAGATGCTGGAGCTGGTGGCGCTGGCCTGAGGGCCGTCAGGACACCATCTCCAGCCAGCGAGACGCCGAGCCGTCGAAGGGAGGGGCCCACTTCTCGAGGGCGAGCGTCACCTCGGCGGCGGTAGCCCGGGCCGAGTCGGCCATGCGGGGCGGATAGGCGAGGCGGACGCGGTGATCCTCGAACTCGTCCTCATCGTCCACGTAGACGGTGCCGTCCCGGAGCCGAATCACATCCAGGTCCAGATCGATCATCTCCACCCGGTCCGGCAACGGCCAGTTCGCCGCCGTGGTGATGTCGACGTACACCTCGATGCGGTGACCCTGGTTGAACAGCGCCGTCCACCAGGCCCGGGGTGTCACTAGCTGGACGAACGCCCGGGGGTAGTTGATCGGCTCCTCCTCCCCCTTCTGAACCCGGGTGCCCGTCGGCCCTCCCAGCCACACACCGTGCTCGTCCTCGCCCAGGCGGAGGAGCTCATGGCGCCAGTGCAGGGTCCTGGGATACTTGTAGTACTGGACGACGGTCATTCCGCCGGCGGGGACTCCGGAGGGCTGAGCGGAACGAGGAAGCCCCGTTCGTAGGCGTGGGGAGGATAAGAGCCCACCGCCTGGTTTCTGTGCTCGGCCTGTCCACAGACTGCGCAGGCCTCCCGGCCCTGGGCGGTGCCCAGCGCCGCCGACGAGATGGCATGCAGCAGCCTGCCCAGCACGTTCACCTCCTCGGCATCGAGACTGGTCCCGGTTCCCCGGTCCAGTGCCCGCTTGAGACGCTCGGAGGCGGCCGTCAGGATCTCCCGGTCGTTGTTCACGCTCCCAGGGTAGGAGCGAAACCCTGTTGCCGGGTGGCATGTCGGGTGTTGCCATCTAGCCTTGCCACCGGATGGGCGCCGTCAGATCCCGCTATATCGACCTGGATGGGCCCGTGCACGTGGCCGACCTGGGAGGAGATGGCCGGCCGGTGGTGTGTGTCCACGGACTGGGCGGATCCTATGCCAACTGGGTGGGAGCCGCTCCCTATCTCTCACGGCTGGGTCACGTCACTGCCCTCGACCTGCCCGGCTTCGGCCTCACCCCACCCCTGGGGAGGTCTGCCGGCGTGGAGGCCAACCGGCGCCTGCTGCATCGCTACCTGAGCGGTCTGGACGGCCCCGCCATCCTGGTGGGGAACTCGATGGGAGGAGCCATCGCGCTGCGGCAGGCGGCCCACTCGCCGTCCACGGTCTCCCGGCTGGTGCTGGTGTCGCCGGCAGCCCCGTGGGCGTTCCACCGGGTCAGGTGGGATCCGTTGATCATCCTGTTCTTCATCGCCTATGCCCTTCCCGGCCTCTCGTCCATGATGCTGCTGGGGCGCCACCGTCTGGCACCGGAGCCGGTGGCCCGTTTGATCCTCCGGATGCTCACCGCTCATCCGGAGCGGATCGACCCGGGACTGGTTGACCTCCACGTGCGCCTGGCCCGTCAGCGCAACCACATACCGGGGATCGACAAGGCGTTCATCCGGGCTTCCCGGTCGGTGGTGCTGGCGGCGCTTCGTCGATCCAGCTACGACCGGCTGGTGGCGGCCGTGCGGGCGCCGACGCTCGTGCTGCACGGGGAGCGGGACCGTCTCATCCCGCCCGAGGCCGCCCTCCGGCTCGGGTCCCTGCGCCCCGACTGGCAGGTGCGGATCCTGGAGGATGTGGGCCATGTGGCGATGCTGGAGGAGCCCTCTCGCTTCGGGCGGCTGGTGGATGCCTTTGTCCGGTCCCCGGCCGTGGCGTGATGCGGATCCTCGTCACCAACGACGACGGGATCGATGCTCCCGGGCTGGTGCCCCTGGCCCGGGCACTGCAGAAGCTGGGAGAGGTCCGGGTGGTGGTACCCGACCGCGAGAGGTCATGGGTGGGCAAGGCCATCACGCGCTTCGATCCCGTGTGGATGGAGAGACGGGAGCGCTCCGGCGTCGAGATCATGGCCGTCACCGGCTACCCGGCCGACGCCGTCCAGCTCGGGATCCATGCCCTGGAGGGCGCCACCCCGGACCTGGTCGTCTCGGGCATCAACCTGGGCTACAACCATGGAGC